>JACZXH010000104.1 GCA_022571715.1 Bacteroidota bacterium
TTACGATCCGGAGTATAAAGACAAAGCATTAAAGAATATTCAGGATGAAAGCCTGGCTCTAATTGTAACTGAAAAGGCCATCCTGGAATCAAAGGAAAACCATTCAATAATAATCGTAGATTATACACGGGTTTGTAATTAGCTCTGATAAGCATTAAGTAGGGAATCAAAACGGTTCCAGAAACTACTTTACTTTTTTTGCAAGTGTATCGTTATGACGATAAATAAGTGACCTCAAATAGAAACTTATATCGCTGACACCCTTAAATCCTGCACTTATCGCTGCCTTTTCTTCTTTTTCGTAGGGTATATCCGCACTTTCAGCAAAATGCTTGATATCCCGATAACCTCCAAGTGTAAAATTATCCCACGAAGCGCCCTCAATCGTTGTGAAAATTAAATTTTTATTTCTGCCTATCTTCTCTAAATATTCGTTTTCCATTAATCGTTCTTTTAACAATTCTTTTTGTTTGCCGGGTAAAGCCACAAACAACTCTACATGGAAAAAATTATTGGTTTCAAGCATTTCTGAAAAAGTTTTATAGTCACTGCCATTTACCAAAATATTTTCATGAAATGCAATTAGGTCGTAAAAATCGTCCCCATATTCTGGCGTAAACATTTTAGATAATTTCTCACTTCCGGAATAGTATGCGGGCAGATTATTGATGTATTCATAAATCATTAAATCCCAATGATCACCCTGGCTGTGTCGAATGACATAAGGTTTTTCACCTCCTGCTTTCACATATAGTTCTGATTTCGATTTTAATTCCTCAATAAGTTGTATCAATTTACCGGGTGTAGCCCTGAGTAATGTAATTTTATAGGTGATTTGAGACATGCCCAGGTGGCCAATAAATACGAGAATGAGTAAAATGACGGTTTTTGTAATCTTCATGATATTTCTTTTAAAAAAAACTAACAAAATCCAAGATAAACCGTATATCAAATTGCGATTCAATAAAAAATTTCAATATAAAAAAAACTGATGAAAAAACTTCTACTCCCTGTACTAATTGTATTTTGTTTACTCGTTACAAGTAAATATTCGTTCGGGCAATCGACCATTGATGCACGTGATATCCTTGGAGATATCAAAAATGGCAAGGATGTATCTTTTAAGAATGTAAAGATTGTGGGCGATCTTGATTTAACATACTATTTTGAAAAAAAGTATGAAGAAAAATATGATATGAAAAAAAGCTGGTTTGGATCAAATAATAATGTTGTTGAAGAAATCATAGAGAGCAATATTCGATTTGAAAATTGCATCTTCGAAGATGACGTGCTTGCATATATCCATGATGATTACTCTGATTATACCTTCATTGCTTCCTTCAATAATAATGTAACTTTCAAAAATTGCAAATTCGAAGAAAAATCAACCTTCAAATATTCCGAATTTTATAGTAAAACGGACTTCAGTGAAAGCACTTTTAATGAAGAAGCCAATTTCAAATATGCAAAATTCAGACAATCGATTGATTTTGGGAATGCATTTTTTGATGATGATGCGAACTTCAAGTATGCGAAATTTAAAGATGGCCTCAATTTCTCTTATACGATCTTTGATCGTGATTTAGATCTTAAATATGCCAAAATTGATGGCGATTTTTCATCAACTAAAATGACAGTTAAATACGATCTTAATGTCAAATATGCTGAAGTGAATGGCGAAAGTTTTTCAAAATATCTGTTAAATCAGGATTAATTCATTCACTTTCCCCGCATTTCAATTTTCTTTGCCTTGAGATGGTACGTTTTTGCGGGATAATTTAAATGGCCAAGAAGGCAATAACAGGAAGAGAATAATAATAAAGAATATTACAAGTCAGTACTCTGTTTGATGAACTGAGGTATTTTTATATTGAGCCCACATACTTCATTTAGTTTATTTGCCATATACCGGGCCGACACAAGCGAATTTTTCTCGTCTTTCTGATGCAAAAAAAAATATGCTTCCGACAATCCATTCTCAATCCAGCATCTGATCTGTTCCGCCCATGCGTCCATCCGTGTAAAATCACTTGCAAGGAGGCCATAGCCCACAAACCGAATAAAAATTTTATTTGAAGTAAGACGCTGGTGTAATAAATCTCTGCGGCCTGCTGTATCGGTAATGATGAGCGTTACGTTGTGTTCCTCGAGCAAACGATAAAGTTGTTCCCTGACGACTGCCTCACTGAACCATGCCTCATGGCGGAGTTCTAACGCATACGGAATAGTGCCGGAAACATCACGAATATATTGCTGCAATCGTTCAAAATATTTTGGTGAAAAATTATCTGGCATCTGAAGAAAAGGGAGACCAAGCAACGATCCAAATGCTGAGATGGCGTCAAAAAACCACGCTGTGCTTTCTTCACATGCATTTAATCGCCTGATGTGGCTTATTATCCGGTGGAATTTTGGGCAGAACTTAAAATCATTATCCGGGATTGTAGTCCAGGCTTTAATATAGTCTTTTTTTGTCTGATAAAATGTTCCGTTTAGCTCAATACCATTAAAGTGGTTAACATAATTGCGGAGATAATCTGCCGGTCTGGTGCCTTTCGGATATATAATCCCTACCCATTCGCTTCTACCCCATTTGGCACAGCCTACATACACTTTTGCTATTTTTGCATTTCTGTCATTTAAAATACGCCTGTTATCTGTATTATCTTCAGGAAGCTCAAGATGCATGTGCTCCAATTCAACGGTGTCAACATGGCCAAATTTCATATTTTTGAATAAAGTATTACAGGGTAATTATCCTTTCATTGCTTTTACAACAAGAGCCGTAAAATTTTCAATTTCATTTTTATTGTTATAAATATGGGTGGAAATACGAATTGCGTTCAGTTTTGACTCCGGTACAAGCCTGATCCTGAATTTATTTTCAGATGCAAGTTTCCCGAAATCTCTGTAGTTCATATCAGGCAGTCTGAACGTTACCATTGTACTCCTGCTTATTTCTTCTTCAGGTGTTAAAATATCCAGATCACCTCCCAGGTTAGCAAGGTTGTTTCGAAGTAGTGTTGTCAGGCCTCTTGAATAACTCTCTACACGAGGCATGCCGATTTCGTTTATAAATGCTACTGCTGTTTTAAGTCCGTTTGACAATGCTGCACTTTGTGTTCCATAATCGTACCGGTGGGCATCCGGCACATAACCTGACAACATTTGTCTTTCTTCAGTTATTTCCCATCCTGTATCGGAATAAGCACCTATAAAGCCTGCCTGTACCACATCAAACATCTCTTCGCGGACATACAAAAAGCCGGTGCCTGACGGGCCCAGTAGCCATTTATGGCCACATGAAGCATAAAAATCACATCCGATTTTTTTTAAATCCAGCGCGATGGATCCTGCGGCATGTGCTCCATCGTAAAACACCCAAATTTTTTTGTCATGTGCAAGTTCTGCTATTTGTTGTACCGGAAGCAAATGGCCTGTTGTACAGGTAATGTGTGGTACGGCAATTACCCGGGTCTTTTCGGTAATCAGGTCATTTATCAGGTTCAGGTTATCTTCAGCTGTGTCGGCAGGCGTAAAGACTTTGATTTTAAAACCTTTGAGTTTCTTTTGGTTCAGCCATGGCAGTGCATTACCGGCATGTTCATGGGAGGTCATAATCACTTCATCTCCACGTTTTAGTGGTAATCCCGCAGCAATGATATTGATGCCTTCGGTCGTATTGTGTGTAAGACTTATCTCGTGATACGGCACTTTGACGAATTCGGCAATGGGTTTTCGACTGTCTTCGTGCCCCTTATACTCACCCAGTGCATTTAGCTCCTCCATTTTTAGCCGTACGGCTTCAAGAACAGGATAAGGAGAAGGACCGATGGAACCGTTGTTGAAATACGTTCGCGCATGAGTAAGCGGGAATTGCATGCGGACTTCTTCCCAGAATGCTTCTTCATCAGCGTCATTTGTAATTTTCAAATAACGCTGCCCACGGCCCGAGGCATTTACCCCTGCAAGTAACGAACCGGCAATAGTAAATGCAGAGTTTTTAATAAATATTCTTCTTCCTGACATAGCATGTCAAGATACAAAATATGTAGAAACAACCTGAAAACAATCAGCCAATGTGGAAGTCAACTATTGTTGCAAGCAACATCAGGCTTTCCTTCAGATAGGTGTCGTCAATTTTAATCACCGTATCTTCTGTAGCAGCATTTTCAATCTGAATTACGGTATTTTCAATCAGAACTTCCGGATTGATCCCTGCATCTGGTTCATCATCGGTTTCAGCTAATTCCTCTCTTCGTGTGGCTTCATTTAGCGAAATACTTGTATTCTCCCTGGTTTTTCTTTTTTCTTCCAGGTCTTCAACCAGTTTTTTCAATTCAGGATTCGAATTCAGATCTTCAATATATTCTTTGCTTAATTCATCCAGCAGTTTTTCTGTAACATAGTTCACCGGACTGAAATCGGTTGGTTGAATTTTATCCCATGGCAGGGATGCAGGCATGGAACTTTCACCATACAATTCGGGGTCAAAAGCTGAAGGCAGCGCAATATCCGGTGTCACTCCCACATTTTGTGTGCTACTGCCTGTTATCCGGTAGTACTTTGCCAGAGTAATTTTAAGGTTTCCAAGTTTATTTTCCTCATCACTAATACGAATAACCCGGTTCAGATCAATTAGATTCTGTACGGTACCTTTTCCGAAGGACTGTTCTCCAATTACCACTCCCCTTTTGTAATCCTGAATAGCTCCGGTGAAAATCTCAGAAGCAGATGCACTGGAACGGTTAATAAGCACCGACAGAGGGCCATCATAGTATAACCCGGAGTCTTCATCCTCCCCAATATTGATTTTATTTGAGCCGTCGCGGACCTGCACAACAGGCCCCTTTCTTATAAATAAACCTGTTAATTCAATCGCTTCATCAAGTGCTCCCCCGCCATTTCTCCGCAAGTCGATCAGTAATCCGTCCATCTTATCAATTTTAAGTGTGGCAATCAGTTCTTTCACATCCCGGGTTACCGAAGTGAAGTTTTTCTTGCCTTTCCTGGCATCACTAAAATTTTTGTAAAAATCAGGAATGGTAATGACACCCATTCTATACAATTTGCCGTCTTTATTAATGATATACAGCTTGCTGCTGGCCAGCTGATCTTCAAGGTTTATTTTATCACGTTCGAGCCTCACTACTATGGGTATAGCCTGTGCTCCGTCTTCTGCTTTCAATACATGTAAGCGTACTACTGAACCTTTTTTACCTCTGATTAGCTTAACCACATCGTCGTTTCGCCAACCCACAACATCCACCATCTCGCCATCATCTCCCTGTGCCACACCCGATATACGGTCATCCTTATGAAGCTGATTGCTTCTATAAGCCGGTCCGCCGGGAACAATGTCAACTACAATAGTGTAATCACCTTCTTTGCCCAGCCGTGCTCCGATACCCTCCAGTGAACGACTCATTTCAATATCGAAATTCTCAGCAGTCATTGGGTTGAAATAATTAGTATGCGGATCGTAGGCTTCGGTATAGGCATTCATAAATATCTGATATACATCAGATGGCTTATACTGGCGTATTATGGTCCGGTATCTTTTATATCTCTTATTGAGAACTTCACGACTTTCTTCAGGAATTTTAGCTGCCAGCGTTAGGCTCAGCGCCTGGCTTTTGAGTGATTTTCTCCAGATATCGTTTTGTTGTTCGATCGCATCTGCCCAGTTCAACTCATCGCGATCGGTTTCATAGTATTCATCTTTTGTGAAGTCGAAACCAACAGTTAAAATGGAGTCTATAAAATCCATCCTCTCAACAAAACGGTCCTGGAATTTATTATAAATTTCAAAGGGTATTTTCAGATCACCAACTTTAATTGCATCATCAAGTTTATACCGATAAGACTCAAAGGACATAATATCTTCGGCAAGAAAAAAAGATTTGTTATAATCAAGAGATGCCAGATAATTGTCGAGAATCACAGATGAAAGCGAGTCGTTCAGAGAAAGCTTACGGTAGTGATAACGCTCGAGGAGTTCAGTGATTATTTTCGTCTCTTTCACGTATTTTTTTTCCGGAAACAGGTGTTTAACAGAATCAATTCCGGTTGATTCCAGCCCGTTGCCACGGAAAGGAAACAGCGTAAAAGAACTCATTATTAGAACCAATATCACCACCAGCTTATACATTATCATCTATGAAAATTAAATTTGTTATTTAGTATTCTTAACGGGAAACTAATTCATCAGGTTTTGTTGTAAACAAAATTGGTTTAAACTTCTACAGGATTTTTGTCATATTCAAATTCTTCAAGAAATCTTGCCGCGTCTTCTTTACTTTGAAAATAAAATTCAGACTTTTCTCCTTTGTTCGAAATAATTTCAATCATAATTGACTTCACTTTCCTTGAGCCTTTTAGCACATAATCTTGTGGAAGCTTGAAGTCTTTCTCTGATTTTAAAAATTTCCCGATTTTATGTTTTGTTGTCCGTTTTGAACTACAATACGTACATTCATAATGCTTTAACAGTTCTCCATCCTCAAAATCAGTAGCGGGCTTGATTATTTCTTCTTCACGTAATTTCAAGGTCTGAAATGTACAGGTGCCGCACTTAAGTACTTCAAGATATCCGGCGTATTTTTCAATTTTTATTTCTTTTGTTATTTCATCTACCCAGACATCGTAATCAACAGAAAATATGTTTTCTTCCGCTTGCATACCCTCGTCGAGATAAACATCCTCTTCCTCTTCACTCAGGAGCTTCATTTCATTACCTGTTGAAGATATCCGTGGCATATAACGCCATTTATCCAGCTTTTTTTGAATTTTGCCTGGGTTATAAAATTTCAAAATAAGGTATCCTACATAGCCAATAAGTGTGCTAATACAAGCAGTTATAAACATCCTGATAACAAACCACCATTGGCTTACAAGTACCGTCTCCTTTTCAAACGTATTCAGAATCAGAAAGACAGCTATACTAAATGACAGTAAACTGTACCATACCATTTTATTTTCATATATTCTCAAGTAGTCGTATTTGGCCTTATAATCTTTAATTGATGCGACTTTTATGGAATGCACAATTCGTATTACCAGACTTAAAATGAATAATATACCAGCTAATACATATAATATACTAGTGAAGTCTTCCAGAAGTGCCTTATAGGTCTCGTTATCCATTAATATCTGTTGTTAGTACATGTTTTTACAACGAAATGTTAAATAAACAGCAAAAAAAACACAATTTTCTACTTTAAAATTTCACAATAATATAAAACAATTACCATACCACTTCCATTGGTTGGTCATGTATATAATAAAATCTGGTGGTTTTTGTTTATTTTATTAACTTTTCAGAAATTTAATAAATGCTACACAATTTTATTGCAACACGGCAATAGATTTTTTCAGTATAATAAATGAATTGCCGGATAACTAAATCAAATTAATATACACTAATGCTTAAAGGAGTTGCGGCCTTGTTGTTTGCCTCGTGGACACTGTTTTCAGGTTGTCCGTACAAAAATGATAATTGCAGTGATTGCAAAAATTACAAATATAAAATAAAGAAGGTAAGCCGGTTTCCTGACAATTTTAAAGAATCCTCTGGTCTGGCAAGACAAGATATGCTATATTTCTCAAACGGTGATAGCGGCAATGACGCAGAATTAATTACCTTCCGTTTTGAAGATTACGTTGCAGATAATTTTATGATGATTGTAGTACCTGGTGTCTCAAACCATGACTGGGAAGACCTTGCTACCGATGATTCAGGGAATATTTACATCGGTGATTTCGGAAATAATTCTAATAATCGAACAAACCTTTCAATCATTAAATTTAGTTACACTGACAGGGTAATTCAAAGGATTAATTTTAACTATGCCAAGCAGGTTACATATCCTCCTAATAGTAAAAAGAGTAGAAACTTTGATTCAGAAGCATTTTTCTGGGATAACGGCCAATTATATTTGTTTTCGAAAAACAAAAAATGGCCATATGTACATGTACATACCATTCCGGACACACCCGGTAATTACCAGGTTTTTCCGTTCGATTCATTAAAACTTCATTCGCCTGTTACTTCTGCAGATATAAGTCCTGATAAATCGGAAATAGCACTTTTATCGTACGGGAAGGTTATGTTGTTCCATACAACGCAGGATGAAGACGGCAGACTTTTTTTTACACCCTACAGATGCCGTAAGTTCTTAAGGTCAGGTCAGTCGGAGGCAATCATGTATCTGGATAATGATCATCTGCTTATCACAAATGAAAAAGGAAAAATGTTTGTAATGTCTAAAAAAGCAAAACCGAGAAGTAATAAGTACTAACTTCTGCTTATATTTTTTATTTTTCTGGATTAAGCATGCCATTCCTCCCTCATTCAGAATAAAAAAATGAACCTGGATGAATTCAGGCTGTCTTTTTATAAAATTTTAAAACACCTGACAAAAGTCAGTAAACATTTTCAAAACATCTTTACCTTTGTGACCACTTTATTTAGAAAGATTCTAAATAAGCATGAAGACACTTGCATCGCAAAAAATAGGTGAAACTGGCATTATAAAGCAGGTACGTGATTCGGTCATCACGCCAAAGTTGCTTGATATGGGCTGTTTGCCTGGTGAATCTGTAAAAGTGAAGTACTTTGCCCCCCTGGGAGATCCTATCTGTGTGCATATATCAGGATACGACCTTGTTCTTCTTTTGAGTGCAGCTGAAAAACTAGAACTGAAATAGG
>JACZXH010000045.1 GCA_022571715.1 Bacteroidota bacterium
ACGATCAGCGATACGAGATAGCTGCCTGGCTCTGCATAGACATGCACCGGATTTTGACCTGTTCCTGTTTCATTATCACCGAAATCCCACTCCCACAATGTGATTTCCTCGGTTTCTACTACATCTGCCGTACCAAAGAATTGTGTGTCTTCATTTCTACAGGCAGCTCCGAAAGTAAACCCGAGATCGGTTTCTAGTACGGTTGTCACGGTAATAGGTACTTCAGTGGGCAAGCTTTCACATCCGTTTATCTCTTGCGTGACAAAGAATGATGTTGAAGCGGTAACAACAGGCTGAAAAATAAGACCGATAAATGGATTTCCTGTTAATGCAGAGTTATCGTACCAACTTATTTTTGCACCGGGAACTGGATTTTGAACTGTAAGGTTACCTACACTTTGTCCTTCACACCCAAAAACCGGAGGGGAGATGGGTGCAGGTGGTATTTGATAGAGGGTTACCTCAAATATTGTAGCATCATTACAACTTAATACTTCGTCATTTCCATCATTGGGATATGGGTCATATAAATATTCGTAAAAATACTGGATCTCGATAACATGAGGTGTAAAATCATCCGGGTCGTAATCCTCATTTTCAGGATTAAACTCATTAAATGGATTCAATTTAAACTCAGGTCCTGATTCCTCGGTAATTAGTCCGTGGGGATCACCACCAACAACAGAATAGGTGAAGGCAGCCAATGGATTCAGTCCTTGATCCCTGGTTAATATG
Source organism: Bacteroidota bacterium (assembly GCA_022571715.1). Classification (GTDB taxonomy): domain Bacteria; phylum Bacteroidota; class Bacteroidia; order Cytophagales; family Cyclobacteriaceae; genus SZUA-230. Next base: position 736 of record JACZXH010000045.1, read on the forward strand.
AAGGGATCATCGTTTGAACAAAAAGTACTGGGCACAGGGTCATTTGCTAATGTTGGAATCAGGTTCACCGTAGTAAACTGTGATCCCCAGTCAATGACGTTGGATTCATTTCCAATTTCATGTTGTGTATAAAAAATTTGTTTTAGTCCACCCACTCGGGTGGCACCGGTTCCTGTTGGATCGGCAGCAAAGAGTGGATCATAGAAGGCTGTTTCATCTCCGTTATCTGTAATACCTGGACCAGCAAATTCATGGAGCTCGAATCCAAGTGCATTGGGAAAAGCGGGACTTATCCTGATATGTAGCACACCAAAATCCTCACAATACTCTGTTGCCAATACGACATCATTATTCGGATCTTCATCTTCATCGACGAGCACAACAGAAGCACTTGCATCAAAAACTGAAAACACTTCGGTCAAGCTACCCGTGCAACCTAAATCATCGGTGTAATAATAAGTAATATCGTGGTCCGCCCCGGATCCGGCTATATCCGGATCGAAGAAATAGTTATCCAAAAGATCTTTGATAACTCCCGGACCTTCAAATCTGGCATCGTCGTTCCCACCAGGAGTAGGGTCTGGACTACCTAAAAGTGGTTGGTTAAAACCATCCTTACTGAACGCTCGTACACCCGGAGCAGGATCAACAAAACTGACGATTGGTAGTGCATTGACATCCACATCAATAGTGACCGTATTTGCAGGGCAACCATCAGAATCCCTAATCTCATCAACTGTAATGGTATTGATTCCGGCATGGTCAATCCCCCAGTTCACCAGGATCGTATTAGTGCCATTACCTGTAACAATTACATTGTCATTGGGCCCCGTACCTTCATTATCAATTTGCCACGTATAGCTACTTTGCGTTGCTCCGGTATTGACACTATAAATTACATTTGTTTGACCAACGCATACTACGGTGGTCTCTGTGGCAACAATAGTAACTGGATTTATGAGCAAATCGATGCGTTGCGGGGATGGATCTGGAGCGACTCCGCAAATGGAACCACTTGTTGTAGGCAATACCTCTAAAATTGTAAATTTACTTGTTTCTTCTGAAGGACTGAATCGATACATGGTGCTTGCAGTTGTTGAAGTTAATGTGTAAGAAACATCATCATTTGTAAAGCCCCATGTCGTACCTGTAAAACCTGATACTTCACCGGCGACCGGAGTAGTTGTGCTCCAAACAATCGCATCTGCCCCACCACCGAATGTGGTAGTGATGCCCGCAATGGGTTCATCTGCACATATTGTGAAATCAGGTCCTGGATTGGCGGTTAAAGTGGAAACAAACTTGATGATCAAATCATCGGATCCTGCGAGACAAGGATTGTTTCCTGTTGGATCGTCTGAAGTTAATCTCAAGACCAATCCTCCGTCAAAGGCTGCGTCGGCCAAGCTGGGATAGTAAGTTGCCAGTGTTGTTGTAGTAGTCTGCGGGGGATTGGATCCAGATGCAAACCCTCCTCCTCCGGCTGCCGGACCTTGAACAATTGTCCATGTTCCTGATGTTACGGACCCTAAAATGGATGGCACAATACCCATTAGACCGGCATCACTGAAATCAATAGTAGAAGTTGTTGCTAAACAAACCTCGACGGTACCATCCAGGGCACTTCCACCTGCTTCGACCGCTGATCGCTCGAACTCTGTTACTGTAATCGAAGCACCATTTGTAGCAGTACATGTATTCAGATCAGTATCCGCATCAGTTACCGATACTAGCGAGTAAGAATTGTCATTCACGCTAGGAGGATTAACAAAAAAGGATGTGCCTGAAACATAGCCTGATATGGGAATGTTGGGATCAACCCCATCGGTATAAACGATGTTGTAGGTACCGCTGCCTCCGAGAATGTCAATTCTCACCTCCGTTTGATCTAAAGATCCGGTTGCATCATCGCAAACATATTGGGTTCCAATCCTGAAAAAATCCGCTGAAGTTGGTCCCAATTTAATGGAGGTAGCAGAGGTTGAGGTGGCATCGGCATAGTTACCGCTAGCCTGTAATTTGTTTAAGGTAATAGATTCACCATATAAAGCATTATTTGGTACGTCCACCCTCAACGAACCATCGTTATCTATGGTAAAGGATGTTACTGTCAGTGGGGAGGTGGTTCCAAATACAACTTCATTAACACCTGTAAGAAAATCACCGGATATGGTAATTTCGTCTCCAATACATGCAGCGTTTGTTATCGGATCAGTAATTATAGGATCCCCAAATGACGATAGGCCTGTCCATTGATCCACGGTAGCATTACCGGCATATGCATTACCTGCCCGGTCCACAAAGGCATCGTTGTCAATAATGATCTCGTAATCTTTTTGTAATTCAAGCGTGGGTGTGAAACTGGCGGATGTCTGGTAGGAAGTTTGAATTACCGAGCCATCCAATAAATTATCGGCCCCAGCAACAATTCTAACATTCACGTTTCCTGTACCATTTCCATAAACCTTTTCGTTGAATGTTACTGTAAATTGCTGATCTAATGGTAGATTATTGGAAGTAGGAAATATTGAAGCAGGCGGTGAATAGGGTGTAGCTGCTAAAAGAGGTGGATCATTATCCACATAAAAATCGTTGTCAGTTGGTACGGGCTTAACAAGGTTCCCAGGAACATCCCTACCCACACTTAACAAGACGTTTACCTGGCCATTTCCTGTTCCAATCAGAAAGTCGTAATAATATTCTGTGGTGGATACAAATACCATATCGGTTGGTGTGAGCGTGTTGGTTCCCGTAAGTTCCATCTTAACAACAGGTGAGCCAGCCATGGATTCATCGAAGGTGGCGGTAATCCTTATTGTTTGACCATCCTTGAAGTAGTATTCACCATCCACAACATCCGGATATGGGTCGGAGTCAGAATAAGTAATTGTTGCAGCAGGTTGATCGGTATCTACATTAAATGTGAACGTGCCAGTACTCGCATCGTTTGTATTTCCCACTACGTCTTTTGCTCCACTAGCGTTGGATACTGTTACGGTAACGGTTATTTCCTCCTCAGTACCATTGTGTAGAAAAGTGGCCTGGAATGTGCGATTGTCTCCCAGCCATCCTATATCCACTTGGGCACCCCAGTTTGAGCCCGTCAGGTTAATACTAGGATAAAGGGCAGCGTCAGTATCCATATCCTCGTTAAAAATAACTGAAACGGTTTGTGTTTTTTGCCCCTCATAAATGGGATCCGTGTTAAAAGTTATATTGGATATGAGTGGCTCAGAGTTGTCAACCGTTACGGCCCCTGCATCGGGGGTTGAAACAGTTAATCCCGCATTGGCATTGGTATCGGTGAAGTCAATATCGAAAGTAACCGCGCCATCGGTATCTTGAAGATCAGTGCCAACTGTGTAAGTTACCGTGTAAGTTGGTGCTGAAGAGTTGTCAACCGTGACAGATCCGTTCACAACCACACCGCCGCTACGGAAAACTACCGTTGGATCACTAACGAGTGTTTCACTTGCTGTGAAGGTGACTGATACATCGTCACCGACTCTCGCCCTCGTCCCAATTACATTGGTAGTTGCCAATGTAACAGATGATAAGGTTGGAGGAAGCTTATCATTTAATGGCACGATTTGAGACGTAAAATCTGTACTTACATCAGAGGCATTCCCAAATTGATCGTAAATAGAATTGTTAGTTAGTGGAATTACCTTTATCGTTTCATTTCCATCTGCCAATGCGTTAAGCGTAAAGAATATTCTAAAGCCCTGCTCACCGCCAATGGGTGTGGTAGTACCGTCACTTGATAACTTAACATCGTCAATTGTAAAACCAGTTGCATTTCCAGGTACTAATACAAAATCCAAATCGCCGGCGTCCAGGCCTGCGGTGTTCGGAAAATCCGTCCAGACAGGTTCATCAAAAGTTACATCAACATATGCATTGTTGGCTTCAACCGCAGAAGTCACATCAATACTAGGTCCAAAGTTGTCAGCGAATATCAAGTCACCAGTGGTTGACCCATTGCCAACTGCCACTTGTCCTACTGCATCATAAATTTTGTCGGTTCCCGGTAATATCGCAATGCGAGTGGATGAATTAGGATTTTTTGCGGAATTCCAATCAATAGCAACTTTATAAACAAGATCGCCTGGTTGTGATGGGGAATCATCAGGTCTTGTCACACCTGTAATAACTGCATTAAATCCACCTGGATCGTTGTTATCCGTAATGTTGAAATCAGATCCAACAAGAGCTGTAGTCATATTATTTTCTCCCCAGACCGCTTCATTGAAAGAAACATCAACATATGTATTGCTACCTCCCATAACACCGCCGGTTATGATTGGGGCAAATTCATCATTTAGTTGTACGCTGTTTGATGTTTCACTTGCGTCCATGGCATTTCCCGCCGGATCATAGACAGAAGCTCCATCTGCAGGTGATACTGTAATAGTTTCATTTCCATCAGCCGGAGGGTTCGTAAGTGTAAAATGAAGTCTGAAATGCGTGTCGCCTCCAAGAGGGGGGTCGGACCAGGTGCTTCCATCCGGGGAACCTTCAATGTTGTCTATCGACGTGATGCCTGTAGCATTACCACCATTGGGAGTCAAGGAAATTGAAAAATCTCCTTCCGTCAGTGCCCCGGTAGCATTGCTGTTTGCCCAACCTGCTTCCGTTAATTGAACATCAACGTATGCATTGGTACCATCGATTGTAGCTCCAACAAAAGTCGGCTTAAGTAAATCGTTGAGGGTAACAATCGGGTCAATGATATCTATTTTTATTGTAGCATTATTGCCGGGATCATACCATGACATATTATCAAATGGCTGGACAGTGATTTGCTCTACGCCACTTGCAGGTGGATTTGTTAATGTAAAATGGAGCCGGAACATCGTTTCACCACCAACCGGTATAACGGCATACGTACTTCCCCCATCATCTGTGGTAAACAAATTATCGATTGATGTAATTCCTGTCGCATTACCGGTATTTTGTGCAAACAATATATCAAAATCTTCTTTGACAAGCCCACCGGAAGGTCCTGCCATTGAATAGACGGGCTCTCCAAAAACTAAATCCACATAGGAATTAGTGGGATCCACCACAGAAGTAGATATAGAAGGACCGCTGGTATCATTAAATCCGAATGTGCCCGTGCTTGTCGTATTTGGGGCTCCATTGCCGTTAATGTCAAAAACTGTATTTGTTTTTGTAAAAATTTCAACAATAGTACCGGAAGTAAAATCCTTATCCGAATGAATATCAAGTCTGATCTCTGTTTCTCCTCCTGAGGCATCAACCCAACTGGATCCATTCCAAATTTTGGTATCATGATAATGGAAATCAATACCGCCTGGAATATTATTATCTGTAATTGTGAAATCATCGTCTCCATCCCCAGTTAGACCACCTGTTCCGCCACTGGTGCTATAAACACCTTCGTCAAATGTTACTAACACATAGGCTCGACGTGCCTCGTATTCAGTTACTACTATAGATAATATCGTTGGTGGAGAAGTATCTATTTCTAATTCATTGGTGGTCCCATCACTTCCGGCGTTACCTGCTCCATCCGTTGCTGTTACGGATACATCGTAAAATCCTTCAGTAAGGACAGGAGTTATAGTGTTATCAGCTAATGTCCATGTCCCGTCACCATTGTTAGTCGCTGTGTATGGACCACCACCTCCTACTGATACGCCTATTGTTGTGGTAAGGTCAGCATCGATAACTGTTCCTGTCAATTCTGGTGTTGTATCTCCGGTTTCGAGCGCATCAACAGTTACCACGGGATTTGTATTGTCGAAAATTACACTTGATGCATCACCAACTGTTGTAACCTGAGTCCCGGCAAGACCTACATTATTGGTGAAATCTATGGTGAAAGTAACTGCCCCCTCTGTATCGGCGGCATCAGCTGTATAAGAAGCAGTCCACTGGTTGCCGGATGGATTATTATATGAAACACTATTCGTGATGGCGGCTCCATCAGATAGAAAAACGACAGATGGATTTCCGTTTAAAGGTTCATTGGATTCAAATGACAGTGTTACTACATCAGCGGCCTTAGCAAAACTGGTATTGCTGTTATTTGAAGCAATACTAACATTACTTAAAGTAGGGACTGAATTATCAGTGGTAACACTTGAAGCATCACCAACGGTTGTAACCTGGTCACCAGGTAGGCTATTTGCATTACTAAAGTCGATTGTAAACGACACCAGACCTTCCGTATCATTTGCATCTGCCGTATAAGAAGCAGTCCATTGATTTCCTGCAGGATTGATATATGTGATAGTAGTATTAGTAATAGCGGCACCTCCTGATTGAAATACAACGGTTGGGTTACCGCTGAGAGTCTCACTTGCATCAAATGATAATGTGACTACATCCGCATCTGTGGCGTAACTCGTATTTGTGGCATTATTGGAAGCAATACTTACATTGCTTAAGGTGACTTTCAAATCAAAGGTAACGCTGGAGGCATCGTCAACTGCATTTATGGTAGTGCCCGCGATTCCAGCATTATTGATATAATCTATTGTAAAGGTAACGGCTCCCTCCGTATCCAAAATGTCGGCAATATATTGCGCGGTCCACTGATTTCCACTTGGATTATTGTAACTGACCGAATTAGTGATAACCGCGGCTCCGGATTGAAAAACTACAGTTGGATTTTGACCGAGCGGCTCATCCGATTCAAAGGAAAGTGTAACTACATCATCTTCCTGCGCAAAACTTGAATTTGTGCCGTTGTTTGAGGTAATGCTAACAGTTGCAAGAAGGGAAGGAGGGGAGTTGTCCGTGGTGACGCTGGAAGCGTCATCAACTGTTGTAACCGTCGTGCCTGCATCTCCGTTACCATCCATAAAATCTATAGTAAACGTTACAGCTCCTTCCGTATCATTTGCATCCGCTGTATAAGAAGCGGTCCACTGATTTCCTGCAGGATTGTTATATGTAATGGTTGCATTGGTTATAGCTACGAGACCTGATTCGAAAACAACTGTCGGATTACCGCTGAGAGCCTCACTTGCCTCAAATGAAAGTGTTACAATGTCACCATCGGTTGCATAACTTGTGTTGGTGCCATTATTCGATGCAATACTGACGTTACTTAATGTTGGCAAGCTACCATCATCAAAATATATAGTAAACTGCGTTGCAGCTGTGTTTCCTTCCGTAGATGATACACTTGTACAAACAGCTGCTGCAATATCAACAGTTACCGTACCTTCCTCGTTAGGTGTAATATCTGCTGTGAATGAAATATTATCACTGGTTAGGAGATTTGATGGAGCACCGTTACCAACTACAATATCAGTAAGTTCAAAACCTGAAACTTCCTCACTAAAATCAATGGTTATACTAAATGGAGAATTTGTGGTAGGATCCGATTCTCCTGATGTAATTGTTACTGATGGAATTGCGAACTTGATTGTCGCGATAGAAATTAAGGAAAAGAGTATTACTAAGAATATTGGTTTGAATCTACCTCTTCCCCTCGTTCCTAACCAACTAGCTATTGCATTCTTCTTCACTGCCGATCCACATAATGCAATAAGTACTCTTAGTTGCTTACTATCCTTGCTTTGTAAAAATTTCTTCATACAAATATTATCTCATCCAATTGACATCAGTCTTTCTGCACTATATCTTTAATCGTTCCGTCTTTATTTATTATAAACTTAGATTTCCGGCTTTATTGGTTTTGATCAGCACCATGGATTTTGTCCCTTGAAAATCGGAAGTGCCGAAAATGGCATACCCACCATCGGTTAGTTGTATGGCTGCACCGTCAGCTTCATCGCCAGATCCTCCAAGCCGGGTGGCAAAAGACAGGGAAAAACTGGCCGTATTTACCTTCATAAGCAGAAAATCCGTATCTGTCCGTCCCTCCTGATCGGACTGTACCAGTCCCAGGGCGACCACAAAACCTTCCGACGTGCTTGTTACTGATTGCCCTGTTCCCGTTTCCAAGATTCCTTCCTTCACTTTATTACCAATTTCGTCGGTTGTATAAAAAAAGATATTGCCAGCCTGTATGCCGATGCCAGCAAATCCTCCTGGTACAGGAGTCAGGTCTTTGCCGGTGTCGCCACTTATAATACCGGAGTTACCGAGAGCTTGATTTATCTGTGCAAATTGTACGAGAATGCCGTCACTTGAGTTGATCGATTGGGTGGTTGTCCAGACATGTCCGTTGGCAGAGGGGTGGATGGTACGCCCGGGCATGAAATCAGATCCACCCGATGAAGTAATCATCCATGTAATTGTACTGGTCGGTATATCATATCCTACCCGAAGTTCATCCTTACGCCCGTTTTCTTCAATATAACCCAGCCCAACTGCTTCACCGGAAACATTAAATGCTGTTCCGTGAAAGTCGCTTGTGGAGCTTGCATCGGGAAAATTACTTGCACCGATTTCAATACTTGATTGCTCCTGGCCATTGGTGTCCGTTACAAGTAATTTCATGGTTAGCCGGCTGGTTTCTGTATTGATTCCGTCGCCCATAATAAAGTAACCGGCATCATCCACCTGAAGCGTACGGCCTTCGAAATTATTATAAGATTGCGTCCATAGTATATTTCCAAATACATCCGTTTTGATTAGAACCGTCGTTGTTGTATCGGGTATCTTTATCACGCCAAGTAACAAGAGGTTCCCGTCGGGCAACTGTTTTATATCCAAGCCGAATGCTTCGCCTGTATCACCAAAGTATTTTACATATGCATCGGTTTCTTCAGGCAGGATGTCCGTAAAACTACTGGTGCACGATATACCAATGGCCAGGAGCATAAAAATGATCAGAATTCTCATTTGGGTTTAAGTTTTTCAGGATTATAAAAATTCTTAGTATATCCGAACATAATTATTGCAGAGTGTTGTTTAAACGAATCGTACCATTCCCAAAGGCCATGAACCAAGTCTGGTTCAGCAGCGGTTAAACCATTTCCGTCCACCGTAAGCGAAGTGAGCTGGTAGTTAAAACGGGCCTCCACCGTTAAATAGCCTTCACCAAGCTTCCATTTAATCCCTGCGCCCCCCACTGCGTCAAAATTCAGCTTGTTGCGGTCATTAATAGAATTAATTGTGGCTAGCTGGACCTGAGAACTTTCTGTTCCCGGTCTATCACGGATACTGTTGTCTCCCGGATATTCGGCAGATATCAGATAGGTTACGGCACCACCGGCAAATGCATACGGTTTGAATTTGGTATTATTCGTAAAAATGTATTGGACCGACACAGGCAATTCAATCCAGATCATGTCTTCTTCAATTTTTGATGAACTAATTTCTTTATTTGAAATAATTCCCATAAAGATTTCTTCTTTGGTGTATCTTTTTTGAGAATAATGAATTTCAGGATACAGGATCCAACGTGGTTTGAATTCATATTCAAACAGCAACCCAATCTGAATTCCGTTAATTATGCTATATTCCTTTTTCCAGCCCTGCTGCCCTACGGTATGCATCTGTTGCACATCGTTAAAAGACCAGTTTTGGCCGCCTTTGATTCCAATGCTAAATATCGGCTTTGTCCGGTACGAATTATACAGATTAATGAATTCAACAGGGTCTAGTGCTTCATCAGGAACAAATTCATGATCAGTTGATATCAGTTCCAACATTAAATCATCTGCCTGCTCATCCCTGTGCTGGAAAATTGAGGATAAAATGAGCAACCGCAATGCCTGGACAGATTGTGCTTTATCGAATACGTTTGTTTCCAGGCAGTTCAAGACCAAAGATGCCACTTCCTGGATCCTTCCTTCATCATACCGAAGTTGGGCTTCTTCCAGGTTTTGCGTACACCTTTCTTCCTGCGCGAGCGCATCCAATGCAAATATGCTGAATATCAGAAGCGTAAGGAGTCGTAAAAGTTTTTTCATCAGATATTATTCCTCGTTATTTAAATTAGCTGAAATTACACATGTGTTTTCATGTTCTATAGCCACTCCGACATGTGCTTCCCATTCCACATTTGTCATGTTCCTGGTTATGTAGGTACACATTTTATCTGCCATGAGACTGGCATGAGTGGGTAAGGCTTTCAACACATCCCTTTCCGATCCGGCAAGCACATAATTATTATCAGGAGAAAATGCGGTTGAATAAACAAATCTACTTTCCGTATAGGTGACAGGAATTTCATTCAATCTCTCGAGGTTATAGATTCGTGTGGTTTTGTCGTTCGAAGCAGAAGACATAAATGTGGTACTGCCGTTTACCATATTGAAATCGATATCATGTACAATACCTGTATGATCGGTAAACCGTTTAATCATGCTATAATCGTTGGCATTTAAAAGAATAATGGTACCATCCTCATCACCGTAGGCAAGGTACTTACCGTCAGGGCTGAATTTAACCGATTCAAGAATCTTCCCGTCGTCGGATGTAATTTTCTCTAATATTTTACCCGATCCGGAATCCAGAATTATTATATCTGAATTTACATTTACCACTGCAATCAAAGTACCAGCAGGATTAAGATCAAAATCCATGAGTTCCTGCATGGCAGTGAAAATAGTTGATATTCTACCTCCGTTAATTCCTGCTTTCCGGATCGATTGCCCATTATTATCTTTGAAGATGATGAACCGGTTATCCGGAGTAATGGCTACCGCGCCGGCTTCATTAATAACTCCTTCGATCGTTCTTCGAGAGTTGTTAGTCAAATCGATAACTTCGAGATACGTTGATCGTTGAGTAGGGCTGGTTTTAAAGGCGCCCACGACTACCAGCCATCTGCCGTCATTACTTACGGCGATATCTTCGATCTTGGAAATAGTGAGCTGTGCCCCTCTTCCGGCTTCAATTACAATAGGTTGTGAAATACCGTTACTGAAGGTCCATTTTAATATTTTTCCCCGTGTATCGCCCGTATATATTGCATTATTTATTCTTGAAGTGTGGGCGGCATAGATCTCTTTACTGTGACCAAATAGGGATTTTGTAATTGGATCTTCAAACTCAGTCAACGCCCTGTGGAGGCCGCTGAAAATATCGGCTTCGTATGCACTTCCATCGTATCGATTATTAAAAATATAACCCTGTAGTGCCATAAGACCACGAAGTTGCGGGTCAGGAATATTCCCTGTTCCGGCTTTACTGCCAAGACCTTTAGCAAGTGCTAAGAATCGCTCTCTGGTAGCTATTTCACTTTGTTCCGTTGCTATTTTCTCATTCTTTATAGCAATGCGCGAACTTGAATCGGCCAGTTTTGTTTGCCTCTGTGCAATTATTGTTTGTGATTGGGCAATTCCTTTTTGTCTATTAGCCTCTTTACTTGCAACTACCGCCGAGTCTCTGGCAACTTTAGCAGAATCAGAGCTCAATTCTGCCATTCGTTGTTGAAATGTTGCTTCAAGTGCGGAACTATCGGCGAGGTCTTTTTGAAATAATGCCAAATTCCTTTGCTCTTTTGCGACTGCTGCAGAATCTAAAGCAGCCGTTGCGCTTAGTTCTGCTAAATCAGCCGACCGGTCTGCTTGAGTCTTTTGTGCAAAGGCATACAGCAGAAATGCAACCGAAATAAACACTGCGCCGGAAAGACCAATTACGGTGATCCGTGTATTTCTTGCCCGCCTTTTAGCTTGCAACTCCTTAACTCGTTGCTCATTATCATACTCCTTCTTAGAGTACTCCAGAAACGACATGGTACGTTCAAAGGCCGCTTCATAGCGTTGTCCCCAAACCAGGGTAGGCTTGTGTTTTACCTGCCAGTTGAGCGCCAGTTGCAGGTCGGGAGGCCTCCACAAGCCGGCCTTGCCTACCTGGTACATAGATGCAGCCTCCGCCAGGCGAATGTACATGCTCACGGCCTCAGATTCTTCGTCAACCCAGTTTTTTAGACGTATCCAGATGCGCATCAGGCTTTCATGTGATATATCAATGTTGGAATCAGGTGTAAGCTTTATGCCATGCTGGGGTGTGAGGAATGAGCGGCCCGGTTTTCTGAACGTAATAATCACATCAGCAAGTTCTTTGTTTTTACAACCTGCCATGGCGGCAATATCCTTAAGCAGGGTAGGGCGCCGGATACCAAATGTACCGCGTTTCTCTGTAATGGCTTTAAAAAGAGCTTCGCAGATCTTTTTCTGCTTGTCATCCAACTCATTGTACGCTTCGTCGGCATGTTGTGAAAGTGCTTGCGACATGGTACCGATAGCTTCGTAATGTTTCAGGTCAAGTATTTCATTCCCTTCGCGGTTTTTGCTCCAGAAGTCCCAGGTCCGCATGAGCGCATGCTGCAGGATGGGAAGCTGGTCGGGGTTATCACCCAGGTCATTGAGTAGTCTGTTTACCAGGCGATGGGCATTTTCGCCGTTGGCAACCGCTGCAGGACCTTCAATGGCGTTACGTTTTTGATCGCGGGTAAGTTGTGGAATAAGATAATGACTATCATTGATCTTTCGAGTAAGATTTGCAAATTGGGCACAGTCACCAATAAAGTCAGACCGCATGGTGATTGCAACATAATACGCATCCTCTTCTGAATCCACGGTCTGCATCAGCAGGTTAATAAACGTAAGCGTATCGTCAACCGAGTATTTATTCTCAATGTTTGCTTTATACCTGAATAGTTCTTCAAACTGGTCAATCAGAATCAGATAGTTTTTATTTGTGGCCTGCTTGATTTGCTTGATGGCTTCCACAAGTCCCTGCGAATCACTCCGCAGCAGTGTGGTGATGATGGTTATACGAATGTTGTGATCGTCTTCCGGTTCGCCACGGAAGGCAGGATCTTTTTCAAGCAGGGCAGAGGCGAGATTCTCTATGGGAGAGGAACCCGGTCTGAGTATGATGACGTCCCAGTTAGGGCCTATATTCGTTAGAAATCCACCAAATAGTATGGGTAATACGCCGCAATAAACAAACGAAGATTTACCACTGCCTGATGGCCCTATAATGCCAACAAACCGGTGCTGCGCAAGTTTTTGAAGTACTTCGTCTGTTTGCCCTTCACGGCCAAAAAAGAGATGACTTTCTTCTAATTTAAATGGCCGCAAGCCCGGGTAGGGATTAAACAGTATTTTGTCCTTGGTATTTAGTGGTTTTGCAGTTTTTTGTTTTGTCTTACCCTCCATAGCTTACAGTACTTGTTGCCGTGTCTGCAGAAATTTTTGTATAGCACTTACAGGAGGTTTATTTCCCGATTCATGTATAATTTCAACATGCTTATCGTCGTTTAACTTCTCAAAATCTCCTTTGCTATACTTTCCGATCAATACACCTTTATTTAAGATGGGCTTAATCCTTCCGAATCCTGGTGCTTTTAAAAGATCCAAAAGTTTCATTCGAACCCACTGGTCATTTACTTGACCTTGGTAGATCAATGCAAAATCCAACTTGCGCAGATTATCGATATGGCCTTCCCGAAGGTCAAGCAAATCACCTTCGAATGAAGGTATCAGTACATTATAACCCATATTTTGAATTTCTTCTTTGATAGGTTCAACCGATTCGTTATCTACCTGATCATGTATCAGATATACGTTGCGTGCGTTGTCGTTTTCATCTTCCGGAACGTATTGGATTCCGGATTTGTCACCTGTGGAAAAAAGTTCATCCCTGACAATATTCTTAAAATCCTGCAGCGGTAACTGCAATATTTCTGCACCTTCAAGCGACGCGATGTCTCTTTTCACATTTTCGATGAAAGTCAGTTGTTTTTCGCTGGCAGCACGCAGGTCGGGAGCGATCCAGATAAACCTGTAGATCTTGTTTTTAATTTTACTATTTTTTCTAAGTTCCGTACTCCATTCAACTGCAAGACTATTCTGAATATCGATTACTGACTTTGTACTTCCTTCCGGTATTTCTCCGTACGAAGTTCCGATCAGGTGAATTGTAAGACTGCACTGCTCAAGATCTGTATTGACTTGTTTCTCCACATCGTCGTAAGAAGGAGGCAATGCATAAGTAGGCAACACCCTGAATCCATAACGTTGCAATTCACGTTTAATGATATTGCGCTGAATAGTAAGGTCGTGGGCAGTTTCAGCCAGATAAACGGCTTTACGGTCTTGAATGGGCCGTACCCTTCTGAGATCAACACCCATGTCGATCAGGTATGTTTCATGAATATCATATACGAGATCAACCATTTTCATCCAGAATTCACGATCAGAATCCTGACCAAAATAAGGCTTGAATTCTTCAGCTTCATGGGTTTCATCATCATAATGAAACATGTCGTAACCTATTAATTCCCTTAGCCTTACAGGCTGGTCTTTGATTTTCACAGGAGCTTTCAACACCTTGAATACGCGTTGGGCTTCTTTTTCCCTTGATTTCAGGTAAAAATCTTCCAGTGCGTCCAGGCAATTCGGAGTATCAATAAAATAAGGGCTTATGATGCAGACCATTGCATCTGCGGCTTCGATCAACTGTGCTGGTATGGCCTTACTACCTGGTAAAAGTACAATCTCAGGCTTACTGCCAATTACCTGGTGCAGCATGAGGTTTAAAAACCGGGTAAAATTGTCAACCCAGCCCTTACCTGAATCAATCGACGGATTATTGTCGTTTTCAGAGTAGTTAATAAGAACTTTAAAATCTGCTGGCATATATATTTAATTCAGTTGTTTTGTGCTTTTACAAGATGTTTTTTATTGTCATTGATTTCAATATTTTCAAGTACTTCACTGGCGATATCTCTGAAGTTGGCTAAAACGCCAAGGAAATCGTTGATGTCAAGCAGGTACAGTACGCTGTGCTTTGTTGCCCTGATTTTATATGCGGAAGCATAATCATTATCCAGTAAAAAGGCCCCGAACATATCATTTTCTATTAAATTATACAATTTATCTGAGCTGTACAGCTCACTTTCCCCTGTTTCAGTAATAATGAGCGGGTTGGAACCTTTGTATCCTGCCAGATCATATACCTCACCCTTCCTGATTTTTACAACATGTATCATTTCCACTAATTGCGACAGGTGTAGTTTGACAACCGGTTTGAATACTTCAAGCTTAGAAAGCATTAACGTTTTACTAAATCGCAGCTTATTTTTTTCTTCCACTTCACCTACCAATGCAGCAGATCTCATCCGGTCTTTCAGATAATACTTCCGGTCATCGGGCATCCGGTCAATAATTTCCATCAACCGGTCTTGGCTCAGTTTGCGAATTACCTGTGCAGCGTTTTCGGCCAGTAATAAATCCGGATTAAAGAGTTGTGCTATCAAACCCTGATTTATCTTGGTACCAGGATGAAACGACATACTGTGGAGTGCACATGCTTTCGTCCAGCGGTTGATGTAGTTAAAATCCCTGTTGACAATATAGTTATAAGTCTGAAGTTCGTTAAAACTAATCCTAGGATAAAATTCCTGGACTTTTCCAAGTTTTTCTCTGACAGAAATATCATCAATAAGCGGAAAAAGTTTTGGTTTGAGTTCTTTGGAAATAAGCACATCCAGAAGTTCTATGGCATAGGTGACGCCATCTGCAGTTCCTGATTCCACATTTTCTTTCACCAACTGAATAGAAGCAGGATCATACAATATGGATAAATTGATATAAATAAACTCAAAATTGCTTTCGATTTCATGGGTAAGCGAAGCGATCAGGTGCCTATTGTGATCCGTATCTACTAATTCGGACTGCGAAGCCATATTCCAGAAGGCTTTACCAATTTCAATGTCAAGCAGTGCACTTATTCTAGCAGTATGGCTTTCGTTGAGTTTGAAATTTGCATTCCGAATCGAAAGTAGAATTTCTCTTACAATTTTTCTGTCAGGATATTCGATCTTATCCCATAAATAATCAGTGGCTTCTTCACTTCCTAACCTGCCCATTATTTTCACTACACGTTGCAGGGCTTCTTTCGACTGATCTGATTTTTGAAATACCTGGTTAATTACAGGTAAAACGTCGTCTCCACCTGCAATTAAGGTAGCTACAGCTTCATTTCCAAATACAACAGAACCCAGCATGTCCGTAACAATCACCCATGTTTCAGGTCTTTTGACTTTCCTTGCCGTTTTCAACGCCTCCATGCGTACAATGGGTGATATATCCCGGAGAAGTTCGAGCAGCACAAATATGTTTTCATCAGAAATGTGACTTCTAAGATAAACGGCCGCCGTTATTCTTGTTTCTATATCTATAGATTTAGCCATTTCATATAGGTCAGGATCGGTGATAGCTACGCCACCGCCTTTTACTGTCCTTGAGGCTGCTTTTTCAGCAAGTGTTTGGCTGGCTTCCAGATCGATATGTGCAAGTTTTTTACGCGTATATTCAAATAACTTTCCTTTTGTCGGAATTTTTCCAGTGAGTTTTTTTATCGAATTTTCAAATATTTCCGGTTCCAGCCGCTCCATCAATTTTAAAGAATAATAAACAGAAGCCTCGTTTTCTATGACTTCTTCAGGTGTAATCTCCTCTTTGTATTTTTTTGAAACAAAAGATGCCACGTTGGATTTAATATTTGATAATGTTTCCTGAAGGGTCGTCCGGTAACTAAAATGCATTTTTCCAGTCACGAAAAACCAGGCTATCAGTGCCGGGATAATGATAAAAATCACGACCATTAAATCTAATTTCAGTGCATTCATTAAAATCAGCAGTAAACCAGCGATGATAGCCGCAAATGCTGTCGTAACACCTTCGATTTTAGTGTTGACATCAAAACGTACGGTTGAATCAATGGGTAAAAAGTACAATTTAAATGTAGGTCCATCGAGGGCGTCTCTTAAGGCATCGATGAACAGTTTAGTAATGGAGATTGCCAGGAAAAACCATACGAATTGTTCTGAAAAAACGCCAAGCAACCCAGATGCGACGACAAGTATGACAATAAGTGCAGGATTTATCAGTAAGGCTAGTTTTAACCCATAATTATCAATAACCCAGTCAGTTACAAACGTCTGGAAAAGGAAACTGAAGATGACCACGGCGGCCTCGAACCGGGCGATAAATGCACCCAGATCTTTTGGATCCGGCCATTGGGTTTGCGTAGCACTTAAAAAGGCGTAATCCACAAAAGTAATGGCAACAATAGAAATCATAACGAACATGATCATCAGGCGCAGGTATTTGTTCCGGATCATTTTCGGAAAAGGGAAGGTTTTTTTCTTTTCTCCGGCTTCCTCCCTGAGTGAAAATTTTACTGAAATTATTATAAATGAAGCAAGTAAAATTACCAGTGCGAACATGCTCAACAGGAATAATTGTACAATTGTAATGATTCCATTGTCAATGACAAATCCAATGGCAAACAGTGCCAGTATAGAGGCCACCAATTGGCCGGTATCAATACCTCCGATAATTCTTTTTGCCTGCCGCACTGTGAAAATCCTTCCAAAAGTACCCCAGAAAATAAGCAGTCCTATATAAGAAAATGGTAGTGCAAATACAAATGCGATAAATGCAATGGGCTCAAAATTGTCATAAAAGGTAAGTCCGTACCACACGAATGAGGAAACCAGAATTATCGAAATAATATATCCGGTTACCAGGCTTGGAAAACTGACTCTGGCTTGCAGATAGGCGTATAAATAGGTGGTAAATACCCCTACAACCCCAGAAGCAACAAAAGCCCAGGCAAGGATTGATTCTTCGAAATATTGCAAAAAGATTGTAACGGCGCCAACATCATACGTAGCCAGAAATATACCTGTAAAAAATCCTTGAAGCAGCAAAAGATATACCTTTGTGCTTTCTTCAGGACGCGCATTTAAAGATTTTAAAATTATAGATCCCACGTAAACCAGCTATTAGCTTCTAATACAGCACAAATTAAGAAAGATTCCAATAAGAAGTTACTTATAGTTATATTTTATGACAGAGTAATTAAAATATATCTTTAAAAAATTAAATAAAATAAGTAGCAGACGAAGGGAGAAAAGGTGCATATTTTGCCTTATTGCGCGTTTGCCAATTCTGTTATTTGGTTGCTGATTTATGGCAAAAGCAGGCTGGTGTCTCCATAACTCAGGAACCTGTAATTTTTATTCAATGCTTCCATATAAACCCTTTTCCAATCCGTTCCGATAAATGCAGCTACCAGAAGTATCAATGTGGATCCCGGCATGTGGTAATTGGTAATAAGACCTTTGACTATCCGGAACTTATAACCCGGAACAATAAACAGCTGTGTAGTCCCTTTCAGGATATCGGTTTGCCTGTGTTTCATGTGTTCATAAACCGCTTCAATCGCATCCTGTACGGCCGGGAGCTTATGCATTTTCCTGTATGGAAAATCCTTTTCGATTATAAAAGGTGCATCACGGGATTCGAGCATCTTAACCCCGTACCAGAATACACTTTCAAGCGTACGCAAGCTTGTGGTGCCTACCGCTATTGTAAAATCGTTGTTAAGGATGTTCCTGATATTTTGGAGTGTCACCAGTATTTCCTCTGCATGCATCGGATGGGAGGCCACGTCTTTGGATTGTATGGGCTGAAAAGTGCCGGTACTCACATGCAGCGTAAGAAATTCTGATTTTATCCCTTTATAAGCAAGGTTAGTCAGAACTTCATTGGTGAAATGTAATCCTGCGGTGGGAGCTGCAACTGCCCCTTTATTTTTGGCATATATGGTTTGGTATCGTACCTTATCATCAGGTTCTGCATCACGCTTTATATATGGAGGTAACGGAATTTTACCCAATACATCTAATACATTTGAAAAATGCAGCTGGCATGTCCAGTCAAATTGTACTTCACTACGTTCTTTATTTAAAAGTGTAACACATACAACCAGAGGCCTTCCGTCAACATTGATTTCCTGCCGGAGCACTTCCGCGTTTTTCCACTTTTTCAGGTTTCCGATCAGGCACTGCCATGAACACGATTGTGTGGTCGCCATTACCTGCACAATGTCCTGAGAAGGTCTTGTGGGTTTAATTATAAAAATCTCAATGGTGGCGCCGGTGTGTTTTTTGAAATGTATGCGGGCAGGTATTACACGTGTATTGTTGAAGAAAAGCGTCGAATTTTCCGGAAGCAGAGAATCGAGCTGGCTGAAAACGTGATGCGAAATACTACCTTCCTGATATACCAGCAATCGTGCATCATCCCGTACGTTTACTGGGTGACTCGCAATGCGCTCATCTGGAAGCATATAGGTGTATTCCGAAAGCCTGATATCGGGAAAAGCAATATTTTTCATTTTATGTAAATATAAGCTTCAACAATTTTATTAAAAACATGTAATCAAAGGCGTGTTAAAGTGGTTAAATGCAAATTCCATTAATTTTAACAGCAATGATCGTTAAGGATCCGTAAAGGAATCGCAAAGCCTTTAGGACTGAGCGACTAAATAACGGTGATCTTGCTACTAAAAATTACTTTGACAGGAAGAAATATAGTTAATTTGAATAAATATTATATATGCAAGGGTCGTATATCCGGCATCGGTTGAAATTCAGCTTCAAAGCAGGAACATCGCGGGGTGTGCTGGAAGAAAAGCTTGTTTACATTATCAAAATTACCGATTCTGACAATCGGTTGTATGGACTTGGAGAATGCGCACCTATGGCTGGTTTAAGCATTGATGATTTCGATACTATCGAAGAAAAGCTTGATGAATGCATGGTACGGCTGGCCGATAAGATGCGACCGAAAAGTCCTACCGAAATATATCGATTGTCTGAAGAATTGGCCGGCAGGGAGTATCCTGCGATTCGGTTTGGCCTCGAAATGGCATTGCTTGATCTTTTACATGGTGGAAAGAGGCTTTTGTTCAGAAACTCATTCTATCTCGCTCGGGCGCCGATACCTGTAAACGGGCTGATATGGATGGGTAGCGAACAGCATATGATGAAACAGGGTAAAGAGAAAATAAATGCAAGGTTTCGATGCATAAAGATGAAGGTAAGTGCGATTGATTTTAATATGGAATTACGTGTTCTAAAAACCCTGAGGGCTGGATTTAAAGAGGCGGATTTGACACTCAGGGTAGATGCCAACGGTTCGTTTCCTGTGGTAGATGCACTGGACTATCTCAAAAAACTGGCTCCTCTTGGCATACATTCGATTGAGCAACCCATCAAGCCGGGCAATAAAACTGATATGGCTCGCTTGTGTAGAAACGCCCCTGTGCCGGTCGCACTGGATGAAGAATTGATCGGAATGTCATCGGATAAAAAGAATTTACTAAGCGCTATCAGGCCTCAATACATTGTACTTAAACCGTCCTTGCTGGGTGGATTTATGGAAACACTTGAATGGATTAAGTTGGCAAATGAAATGAATATCGGCTGGTGGATAACATCGGCGCTGGAATCAAATGTTGGATTAAATGCCATCGCACAGTTTACTAGTGAAGTAGATAATGGCATGGTACATGGATTGGGTACAGGTGGACTATTTACGAATAACATAGCATCCCCGTTAAAGATTGTGGAGGGAAATCTTTTGTACCTTGATAAAAACTCCTGGAATTACTCTGTACTGGGTGATTTCCTTAAATGATTAAAATCAATGGGCCGGACATCGCAATTGGTTGAAGTTGGAAAACGTAAGCTGGAATTATCCAACCTGGAAAAAGTATTATATCCCGAGGATCATGTGCTGAAAGCTGAGGTCATTCAATATTATCTGAAAATTGCTCCGACCATATTGAATCATATCAGAGAAAGGCCGTTGTCATTGATCCGATATCCTGATGGCATTCATGGGGGTCAGTTTTTTCAAAAAAACAGGCCGGACTGGGCTCCCAATTGGATTGAATCTGTAGAGCTGGGTCAAATTCATCTAAAGCATTACATTGTGGCTACGGAGGCTGCTACACTGGTATGGCTTGCAAACCTGGCCTGTCTTGAACTCCATAACCTTCATGCAAGAAGAACTCATCTTGACAAACCTGATTATATGGTTTTTGATCTGGATCCTCCTGCAGGATATAATTTCAAAGATATTGTAGATATCTCCCTCCGGTTGAAAGGGCATCTTGAAAAGCTTGATTATATTCCATTTGTAAAAACTTCTGGTAAAAAGGGGGTACACATTATTGTACCATTGGAGTCGAAGTGGGGATTTGATGAAGTTTTTAAGGCTGCAAAAAAGACTGCAGAATCATTTATTAAAAAAAACAAGGATACTACACTTCATATTAAAAAAGATGCCAGAAAAGGACGTGTGCTACTAGATGTTTATCGCAACAGGCAGTCTCAGACAATTGTTTCGGCATATAGTCTGCGAGGTATAGAAGGAGCACCTGTTTCAATGCCGATAACCTGGGAGGACCTTGAAAGGCTTGATTCGCCCGGCAAATACAATATTCATAATGTTGTGGATCTTGTAATTTCAGAAGGTGATGTGTGGGAAGCAATTGGAGCTTACGCGGTTTCGATTCATACCCGGCGCAAAACAAAGGTTGTCGTCGACATTGTGGTTGACCCTTCTGAACATTACAAAATGCCTGGACAATTACAGAAATATGCTGATAAACGGAATTTTGAAAGTACTCATGAGCCGAGGCCCATGCTTTCGGTTGGAAACGATGACACATTTGTTGTCCACCGGCATCATGCCACGCGGCTGCATTATGATCTGCGGTTAGAAAAAGATGGAGTGTTGAAAAGTTGGGCTGTCCCTCGTGGAATGCCACCTGAACCAGGCATCAAAAGACTGGCGGTGGCAACGGAAGATCATCCGATCGAATACCTGGGTTTTGAAGGCACGATACCCAAAGGTCAGTACGGTGGTGGTGACATGTGGAGGTTTGCAATGGGAAGGTATATAATTACCAAAGAGAAAAAGAGTGGCTTTTATTTCAAATTGCAAAGCCCGGAGTTAAATGCAGAATACCGGATGCATCAGACAAAAGGTAAAGAATGGATACTGGAAAGAGTGGATGCGCCTCAAATTGACTGGTTGAATACGCCGGTTGATTTTATGCTTTCTCAAAGTACTGACAAGCCACCATTGGGCGAAGAATATCTTTACGAGGTCAAATGGGACGGGATACGCGCGATGATTATAATTAATGAAGGTGAAATCACCATCCGAAGCCGGAATCAACATGATATTACCGTAAAATTTCCGGAATTATGCACCGTTGATGAAACTTTCCGTGCTTATTCAGGTGTGTTTGACGGAGAGATCGTTTGCCTGGATGAGAACGGGAGGCCGGATTTTAAAAAAGTGATCAGGAGAATTCAGCAAACTACCGACAGAGGAATAAAAAGAGGAGCAGCTACCAATCCGGCTTATTGCTATTTGTTTGATTGCCTTTACCTGGATGGTAAAGCAATCGTAAATGAAACACTGATAAGAAGGAGAGAGTGGATGATTGATTCTATAAAAACAGGTACTTCATATAGAATCAGCGAAGCCCTGCATGAAGGAGCTGAACTTTTTGAAGCTGCAAAGAATATGAATCTTGAAGGTATAATGGCAAAAGATAAAACCAGCAAATACCTGGTAGGTAAACGTGGTGTGGGCTGGATTAAAGTGAAGGTTCGAAATACTGTTGATTGTGTGATCCTAGGTTATACAAAAGGAAAAGGTGAGAGAAATCAATTTTTTGGTGCATTACATATCGGTGTGATTAAAAACAGCAATGTGTTATACCGGGGAAAGGTAGGATCAGGATTCAGTGAGCTTAATATGAAAGAAATAAGTAAGATTTTAAGTGAAATCACAAAAGTACCACGGTATATCAAAGAAAAACCGCTTGATGATCGTACAACAACCTGGATCAAACCTGTAATATATTGTGAGATTCAATATGCCTCCATTACTCCTAATCAGTTATTCAGGGAGCCTGTTTTCATAAGATTGAGGCTTGATTTAAACATAAACCTTTGAAAATCAGTACAATTATGTATATATTATGACCTCAAAAATGTATTAAATCATGAGAGCGATTTGGAAAGGGCATATCAGGTTTTCTTTGGTGACCATCCCGGTACGAATTTACAATGCCATTGATACGGCCCAGACAATCCGTTTTAATCAATTAAATAATAAAACAAAAAACCCTATCCGTTATGAAAAGCGTGATAAAGGGACGAGCAAAATTGTAAAATCAGAAGATATTGTAAAGGGGTTCCAGTATGAGCCCGGCCAGTACGTGATTGTTGAAAAGGAAGACTTTGAAAAAGTTAAGCTTAAATCAACTAAAATTATCGAAATTGAAGGGTTTGTAGATCAGAACGAAGTACATCCCACCTTATTTGATGCGCCCTATTTTGCCGGACCTGATGGTGAAGTTGCCAATAAAGCTTTCACCTTATTATATAAAACCCTGGAAGAAACAGGGAAGGTTGGAATCGGAAAGGTAGTGCTGAGAGACCGTGAAGTCATTATGCTCATTGTACCGCATAAGCCTGGAATAATGATGTACAAACTCAGGTATCCGGATGAGATCCGTAATATGGTAAATGTCCCCGAACTTGCCGAAATTGAAGTTAAGGAGGATGAATTAAAACTGGCTAAAACACTTGTTGCAAGTATGACTAAGCCCTTATCAAAAATTGAGATGAAAGACAAATACCAGGACGCGCTGAAGAACATCATCGATTCGAAAATAAAAGGTAAGGAAATTGTGACCTATGAAGAGGAAGACCGGCCTGTAATAGATATAATGTCGGCGTTGAAGGCGAGCATCGACAATGCAAAAGTTTTAAAGAGACCAATGAAAAAAGCGGGTAGCGAAAAGAAACGAAAAACTGTGAAAGCAAAAGCCAGCTAATTATCATTGTCGTTAATTACCGGGTTAAAATAAAAATATTACATCATTGGCAAAAGTCATAAAATTCCCTGTAGTATCAGCCGGAAAATTTGGTCTCAGACGAGTACGAAGAAGGAAGAAAAACCTTGAAGAATACGGGCAACTGAACCTATTTGCGAAACCCGATGATGCCAAAATAATAGATATTGGCCAACTAACAGGCTTTTTTGAGACAGCGTTAAATGTGCACGATCATTCTATGGACCGGGCTAGTGTGTTGTATAAGAAGGCTATTGAAAAGGAGGAAAATGTTTCAGACTCCTATTGCAATCTTGGTATTATAGAATCCCATAAGGGTAACCTCGCTGCTTCTATTGATTGTTTTACAAAATCGCTTGAAAAGGATCCACGTCATTTTGAGTCACATTTCAATTTAGCGAATCTGTACGCTGATGCCAGTAATCTGGCGTTGGCCATTTTGCATTATCAGATTGCTAAAGAAATAATGCCGGAAGATTGTAATATTTACTACAACCTTGCGCTTGTTTATGCAATCGACGGCAAGTACGAAGAATCAATGGCATCCTTAAACAAATATTTCGAATTAATCGGAGATACAGTAACAGATAAGGAGGCAGAAAAGCTATTGGTATTATTGCAAAGCACCATTGGTATAACAGGCACACAAACAAAAACCTGACTAAACCGGTTCGTTGAATCTACTGTACTAAAACGACCATTGGTAAGCTGCTTATAATTATTACCTTATTCCAATTTCATTATTACAATTCCTACAATGGTTTCCACGGAGACATTTGCGCTTCCATTTATGATCAGCCCTTATATCATCCGTTTTATTTCCTGTGATATTTAAAACTAAAACAAACAGATTAGTTATTTTGAATTTTTACAAAAGGAAAGTACCTTTTAATCGGCATATCTTACATACAAATTTATTAAATATATAAAATGTAAAAATATGAAAACAATCAAGGGTCCGGCCATTTTTTTAGCACAATTTGTAGCTACAGATCCTCCGTTTAATTCCCTCGAAGGATTATGTAAATGGGCTTCAGATCTGGGTTACAAAGGGATACAGATACCGACCTGGGAAACATTTCTGATCGATCTGGAAAAGGCGGCCGACAGTAAAGATTATTGTGATAAGCTCCGGGAAACAGTGGAATCCTATGATCTGGAGATCACGGAACTTTCCACTCACCTTCAAGGGCAATTGGTTGCCGTTCATCCGGCGTACGATGAGATGTTTGATGCATTTGCTCCTGAACAACACAGAAGCAATCCAAAATCACGAACAGACTGGGCAATACAGCAATTGAAGAATGCTGCCATAGCCAGTAAGAATCTGGGCATTAACGTACATGCAACTTTCTCGGGTTCATTCATGTGGCATACCATGTATCCTTGGCCACAGCGTCCTGCCGGATTAGTGGAAGATAGCTTCAAAGAACTGGCCAAACGATGGTTGCCGGTTCTCAATACGTTTGAGGACTGTGGTGTGGATGTTTGCTATGAAATTCATCCCGGGGAGGATTTGCACGATGGAATTTCATTCGAACGTTTTTATGAAGCCACCGGAAAGCACAAAAGAGTGAACATACTTTATGATCCAAGCCATTTTGTATTGCAGCAACTGGATTACCTGCAGTACATCGATTACTATCATGATTTCATCAGAATGTTTCATGTAAAAGATGCAGAATTTAACTCCAGTGGCAAAAGTGGTGTGTACGGCGGATACCAGGAGTGGATTGATCGACCCGGAAGATTCAGATCGGTTGGGGATGGCCAGGTGGATTTCAGATCAATATTCTCAAAACTGTCTCAATACGGCTATGATGGCTGGGCTGTGCTTGAATGGGAGTGTTGCATAAAGGATTCGGAGCAAGGGGCTAGAGAAGGAGCAATATTTATTTCAGATCACATTATAAATGTTACCGAAAGATCCTTTGACGATTTTGCAGGTGGAAGTTCCGATGAACAATTAAATCGTAGAATTTTAGGCCTGGATGTATAACCCGCAGTTGAAATTCTCAATTCTTAACACCATATGTATTTACTAGGGTACGACGTTGGAAGCTCTTCGATTAAAGCAGCATTGGTAGATGCCCACTCCGGCAATGTAACAGATTCCGTAAAATTTCCGGATAATGAGATGGGAATAAAAGCGATTCATCCGGGATGGGCAGAACAGGATCCTGAAATCTGGTGGGATAATGTGTGCCGGGCTACCAGGTTATTATTGCAACGAAATAATCATATTGACCCGGCTGATATTAAAGGTATTGGTATCGCCTATCAGATGCACGGGCTTGTATTAATTGACAAAGATCACCATGTGTTAAGACCTTCTATCATCTGGTGCGATAGCCGGGCAGTTGACATTGGCAATAAAGCATTTACCGAACTCGGAGAAGATCGATGCCTGCGGCACCTGATGAACTCACCGGGAAATTTTACAGCTTCTAAATTGAAATGGGTACAGGATAATGAACCCGGTATCTATGAAAAAGCTTACAAATTTTTGTTGCCGGGGGATTTTATTGCCATGAAAATCACCGGTGAAGTTTCAACCACACTATCCGGGTTATCTGAAGGTATCTTTTGGGATTTCAAAACTAACGAAGTTGCCAAATTCCTTTTAGATCATTTTAAAATCGACAAAGATCTGATTCCGGAAATTATACAGACATTTTCAATCCAGGGTGAACTTATCGGTGAATCAGCTGCTGTACTGGGATTAAAGGAAGGTACACCTGTAACCTATCGGGCGGGAGATCAACCGAATAATGCACTTTCATTAAATGTATTGCATCCGGGCGAAGTGGCAGCCTCCGGCGGTACATCCGGAGTGGTGTACGGCATTGTGGACAGGCCTGTTTTTGATCAGCAGTCAAGAGTGAATGGATTTGCTCATGTAACGCATCAGCCAGAAAATCCCCGGTTGGGAATATTGTTATGTCTGAATGGGTCGGGAATTCAATATAACTGGCTAAAACAAAATACCGGGTCAGATGGGATCACCTACGCAGAAATGGAAAACATTGCATCTTTAATCCCTGTGGGATCCGAAAACTTGCGGATAATACCGTTTGGAAACGGGAGTGAACGGATATTTAATAACCGTAACCTGGGCGCTCATATAATAAATCTCCAGTTCAACATCCATAACAAAGCTCACTTATACAGGGCTGCATTGGAAGGTATTGCATTTTCGTTTGTGTATGGCATAGAAATACTAAAGGAATTGGGGCTTGACACAAGTATAATACGTGCTGCGAATGACAATCTATTTCAATCAGAGATTTTTTCAACTACCGTTGCTACACTTGCTGGCAGCCAGATTGAAGTGGTTGAAACTACAGGAGCCATTGGAGCGGCGAAGGCTGCAGGTGTTGCTGCAGGATTTTTCAGTACAGTCTCTGAGGCTTTACAAAATGTTGAAATTAACCGGATATATTATCCGGTAAATGATAGCCGGCGGAATCAGTATTTAGAGGCCTGGCAAATGTGGAAAACAGATTTAGAATACATTTTAACTTAATAGCATATATTATGAACCGAGCAGGAAATTCAAATATTGTATCAGGCGAAAAGGAATTTTTTAAAGGAATTGGCCGGATTATTTACGAAGGTAGTGAATCAACAAATCCATTTGCATTTAAATATTATGATGAAGCCCGTATAGTAGGTGATAAATCAATGAAAGAGCATCTTAGGTTTGCTGTCTCATACTGGCATACGTTCGGTGGCACAGGTGCAGACCAATTCGGCATGCCAACTAAATTTTTCCCCTGGCTCATTTCCAAAGATCCTGTTAAACAGGCAAAAGACAAGATGGACGCAGCATTTGAGTTTATCACTAAAATGGGTATCCCTTATTATTGTTTTCATGATTTCGATTTGATTCAGGAAGGAGATACAATAGCTGAAACAGATAAAAGGCTGGAAATTATTACAGATTATGCTCTTGAAAAGCAACATGCATCAGGTGTAAAAATGCTGTGGGGTACTTCCAACCTATTTTCACATCCCAGATATATGAATGGTGCCGCCACAAACCCTGATTTTGATGTGGTGGCCTACGCAGGTAACCAGGTTAAAAGAGCGCTCGATATTACCATGAAGCTGGGAGGAGAGAACTATGTGTTCTGGGGAGGTAGGGAAGGCTATATGTCGTTGCTCAATACAAATATGAAAAAAGAGATGGATCATATGGCAACATTTCTGCATATGGCAAAAGATTATGCCAGAAAAAATGGATTTAAAGGTTGTTTTTTTATTGAACCCAAACCCATGGAGCCCACAAAGCATCAGTATGATTTTGACGCTGCCACGGTAATTGGGTTCCTCAGAGAGTATGACCTTGTGGATGATTTTAAGCTGAACATCGAAGTGAACCATGCCACCCTGGCACAACATACTTTTCAGCATGAATTGCAGGTGGCTTCTAATGCTGGCCTGCTGGGCAGTATTGATGCCAACCGAGGTGACTACCAGAATGGATGGGATACAGACCAGTTTCCAATAGATGTTTACGAACTTACAGAGGCTTTTTTGGTAATTCTAACACACGGAGGTATAAATGGTGGAATTAATTTCGATGCAAAAACCAGACGGAATTCTACCGATCCGGAGGATATTTTTTATGCACACATAAGCGGAATGGATGCTTTTGCAAGAGCATTGATAGTAGCTAGTAATGTACTAAAAAACACTGAATATAGTAAAATGCGTGAAGAACGGTATAGTTCTTTCGGTAATGGAAAAGGAAAGGACTTTGAAAACAATAAATTAACTTTTGAAGATCTCTCTGCTATCGCAAGGCAATATGGTGAACCGCGCCAAAGAAGTGGTCAGCAGGAATTGTATGAGTTACTAATTAACCGGCAAATTTGAGGAGAATACTTTGGCACATTGGGCGATACAGCATTTTGCACCATTTCAAAACGGATAATTGATCTTTCGTTGATCCAGGTTATGATTTTAGCCACTTTCGTTGACCATTCATCCACAAATTTGCTGAATAGTGGATTCACGCTGTGCTTTATAGTAAGGGTATTTATAAATTTGGTAGTCAGGGAGGTTATAGAGGGTTCAGAGCTGCACTTTCCATAAAAGTCTTAAAAGATCAGCATGGTTAAAATTTCCGTATTGTTACTGTTTTTGATTTCGATTGTTCCTGTTTTAAAAGCACAAACTGGAATAGATCACCTGATTAACGATACCTTCGGTGAAGAAGTACGAAATATTTACGAATACTATACCCATCAGCAGGGTAAAACAAGTCAGATTTTTAATGGGCCTGAATACATCCCAGCTGATATCAATATCAAGGGGCATCCGTTTTTTGAACAAAAAACGTTGCAATCAGGTGTTGTGAAGTATGACGGAAATTTTTATGATCATATCAAAATGAGATTCGATATTTACCGCAATGAGCTGGCTATCGTACATTATGATGAGAAAGAACACTTTTCACTTATTCGGCTTTCGAATCAGAAAATCAATAGTTTTGGATTTAACGGCCATCGCTTTATGCGCCTGATAAAAGAGGAAAACAAAGGCCTTTCTGCAACTGGTTTCTATGAAATACTCTACAACGGAAATTTAAAAGTACTTGCAAAAAGGGTTAAAAAAGTGAAGCCAACCACCGAACGCCCTTACCGGTATGAATTCTATAATGATTCAAAATTATTTATATATAAAGACGGAATTTTTCATCATATCGGTTCGAAAAATATGCTATCCAATTTATTGGATGACGAGAAAAAAGTTATCCGGAGGGTCCGAAGGAGGAAAAAAGATGGTTTTGAAAATTATGTCGTACGTGTTTGCAACTATTACGAGGAGTTAAAACAGGGAAAGGGTCAATGAGCAGGGCAATTATTGGAGTATTATTAATTCTTTTACTACATGCTGGTTCCTTACTCGGACAACAAAAAAATCACGTCATTACCGGTATTTTCCGGAATGTTTCGTTCGCTC
This sequence comes from Bacteroidota bacterium, assembly GCA_022571715.1. Classification (GTDB taxonomy): domain Bacteria; phylum Bacteroidota; class Bacteroidia; order Cytophagales; family Cyclobacteriaceae; genus SZUA-230. Next base: position 30,349 of record JACZXH010000045.1, read on the forward strand.
AGGTGGCTGCACAAATTGAATCCGAAACACCATACCGGTTTTTTTCGCATCCCGGAATTATGGATTCGTTGGAAGTAAACTTTGAGGTGAAAAATCAGCTGGTTCAACGTGTGCTGAAACATGCCTTTACAGGTTCTGATTATCATTATTTCATCTTGTCGTATGATATAATTATTACCGCTGGCGCAAAAATAAAGCCGGAGTTACCTGAAGGGTTCTTCGACATCAACAGCGATGCCCCTGTAGATATGGACTTAACGGCCCTTTTATTTGGCAACCGGGATAAATCAGATGATCAGGAAGCGGAAATATCCATTGAGGATCAACTAATTGAAATTGGAATTAAAACATCGCTTGTGGACGGCAAAATGGTGAACCTTGCCGGGACCAT
>JACZXH010000105.1 GCA_022571715.1 Bacteroidota bacterium
GATGGCCGGAATCGAAAAAAAATTGAATGATGAATAGTAATTTGAGATTTCTGATTTCAGATATTCTGGTATGGCCTTTGGATAAACCGACTTATGAAGGACGAATGTGCAAAACGCAGAAACAAGCCAAAAGTTGTAGAAACCAAGTATCTGAAGAATAATAAGAGGCGAGCGTGATTAACCACAGCCAATAGCCTCCATAATGAAATACCTCAGATGACAATGAAGGGGTATAAAATTGCCAAGTTAAGAAATAAAAATAAATAATAGGGTTACTTTAATCGGAATTTGAAATGGAAGCTCTTGTCGTTGTCTCCGGGACTGATTGATTTATTTGATTATTTGACTATTTACCGCGAAGCGGTCGAATTTTTTTACCAGCAATCTTGCCAGGTCTATGCTAATAGAATAGTTAGCTAAGAGGTCTCTAATTTAGAGTCTCAGTCTTAATGCGGAGCGAAGAGTCTGTTATTAACGTAGAGTAAAATTCCGGAGATTCATCAGTCGCCCAATTTCTGTAGGATAGATTTAGAGCAGAAGCGCCGGGCTCCCTCTGAAAAAGGATATATCGGGAGATTTTCACGTTCAATGCATTTGCGTCTGCGCCGAGGCCAATGCTCGGAAAACAGGAAGTAGGTGATTAAAAAAACCTTCTGCTTACAAGCTATTAAGAAAATTAACTAAACTTTTTAATGTGTGAAACGATTTTTCAGATTCTACTGACAATATCTTCCACACGGGCATAGTATCATTTCCAAACGTATTTATCAATACATCAAAATTTTCCTGAACATTCACCACTTCATACCCATTTCGCTCCAGGGCGTTTTTGGTCCATAGGTAGGTGTAACCTTCAGCCTTAACAGCCACTTTAATGCCCTTTTCAGGAATAAATTCCGCCTTTCCGGTTTTCAGATTGTAGCCCTTCATCTGAAATGTTTCATCCAATTTACCGTTCAAAACAAGATCTTCAGGGATACCTTCGACCATTTTCCCTCCCGGAAGCAATAAAATAAGCTTATCTGCGAGCTGTAAAGCAAGGTCGAGTTCGTGAGTTGCTATCAATATGGACTTGCCATGATTATGTGCCAGGTTACGCAGCAATCTCATTATTTCCACCCGGTTATTAAGATCAAGATGTGCAGTTGGTTCATCCAGTATCATCACTTTCCCGTCTTGTGCCAATGCCCTTGCGATCATCGTTTTCTGTATTTGTCCGTCACTAAGTTGATAAAGCTTCTGATGCAGGATATGGCTTAACGTTGTTACCTCAATCGCTTTACTTATAGCCTGATTATCCGCTTTATCAAGCTTCATTATCCAGTTTGTAAACGGGTACCTGCCCAGTGCAATAAGTTCATACACATTTAAATTTCCGGCATTTACACGATCTGTCAACACGACGCTTAATTGCCGTGCACGTTCGTATCTAGATTGTTTATGTATCGGTAACCCGTTCAACAACACCGTTCCACATAGCGGTGATTGCAGTCCGGCAAGCGTACGTATAAGTGTGGATTTCCCTATTCCGTTCGGCCCCATCAGACAAGCAAGTTCTCCAGCTCTAAGATTCAGATTCACATCCTTAAGAATAACGACGGGCTGATCTTTCCTGTTAGTATGATATCCCACCGAAAGATTTTCAGAAATAATAATATCTTTCATTTTATTTATGAAAACGCATTTTTAACGACCTTTTTCCGCATAATTATCCAAATGACAACCGGCGCTCCTACAAGAGAAGTGACAATATTTATGGGCAATACTTCTTCTCTACCGGGAATCTGCGAAAGTATATCACATATCAGCATAAGGATTACACCCATAACTGCCACAGCAGGAAGCAATTTTTTATGGTCACTGGTATTAATTACAAGTCGTGTGATATGTGGAACGGCAAGGCCAATAAATGCAATGGGGCCACAGAATGCAGTAACTGCCCCTGCCAGCATACTTGTACTTATGATAATCAGTATCCGCGATCTTTTAATATTAATCCCCAGACTTTGCGCATAGTTTTCTCCAAGAAGCAGGCCGTTGAGCGGTTTAAACATTACAAAAGCAATACTTATGCCTGTCAATACAACCGGAATAAACACCTGGTGTGTACTCCAGGTTAGTCCTCCGAGGCTTCCCAGCGTCCAGATAAGAAATATCTGAATTTGTTGTGCATTACTAAAAAATTGCAAAGCTCCGACAGCAGCTCCTGTGATACTGGCAACCATAATTCCGATTATGAGCAAACTCATACTCTCCCTCACCCTGAATGACAAAGCCAGTACAATCATAAATACAATTATGGCACCAATGCAGGCAGCAAGGACCACCATCCAGCTATTTAACCCTGTTCCAACCAGCATACCCCCAAAACTGAAGCTCGCAAGAACGAGTAATGCTACTCCCAGGCTAGCTCCTGAACTGATGCCCAATACAAACGGCCCTGCTAACGGATTTTTAAAAAGCGTTTGCATCTGAAGTCCGCTTATGCCCAGTGCAGCACCCACCATTATGGCTGCAATTGCTCTTGGTAGCCTGAAATGGTAAAAAATATTAGACCATATTTCATTTCCCGAATCCCCCCCGACCAATAGCAACATCAGATAGCGAAACGGAATATGAACACTTCCTAATGCAAGGTCTGCCAAAAACAATAACGCAGCAGACAAGAGCAATAATATAGTAACCCAAACTACGTTTAGAGACTTCATTATTAAGTTTCCCAGTGATTAATCCAGCTTTTTGAAAAAGTATAATTCATGATCTTCCGACAGGCCAGGATGAAATATGCGCACAAGGTCTTTTAGTATCAAATCCGGTCGTAAATACCCCAGTTCAAGGTATTCATTTCCTCCTTTTGCTCCCATACGATTATTATAACTATATACACGCCCCGTTTTGAATGCCTTAAAATTTGCATAACGTACATCCCCATCAATAAGCTGCTGCAGGGAGTTGTACGAAGCCACACCTACCCAAAAATCTACATCATAAGCACGCTCATAAACTGATTCAAAGCTTTTCTCAAGAAAACCGGTGGTACTTTCATTATCCCAAAGATATTGCCCCTCTGCGTCATCAATCAGTTTCGCCGCATAGTTATTACCTCCAGGCAAAAACCAGGTATCTCCATATACTACACCACTCATAACAGACGGCCGGGATTTCACATCCTTTACTTTTTCTTTTATTGAAATGTAACTTGATTTAATCATATTGAAAACAGAATCTGCTGCATCCTCCCTGCCGACCAATGCACCCATAAATTTGATCCATTCGGCTCTTCCAAGGGGGTGTTCTTCAAGATATTCGGCATTTATTATCACCGGAATACCCGCTTGGCGGATTTTTCCCAGTTGTCCGAAGTCACCTGTCATCATATAACCCATAACAACATCAGGATTCAGAGCTATCAACAATTCAATATTCATACTCATTTCCTGACCAAGATCAGTCACAAGTCCTGTGTTAATCCGTTGACGTATTTTTGTGGACGAAATATAATCTGTATTCGGAAATCCTTTGAGCACCTCTTCCACACCAAGGTATTCGAGCAACGGTATATGTGTAGTAGATGTGCAAACAATTGAATGTATTGGCACTTCGATAATCTCGGATTCAGTAAGCCCCTCTGGCAATTCCAGTCCCTGCTCTACCAGATAATAGGTAAACCCGGAATTTGCTCCCATGTAGGGTGTAAGAACTTCCAGCTTTTTATAATTACCATAATCGGTTATGGAAAATCCCTTTGCATACAATATGTCTCTTACATTTCCCTTAGCAGATACATCATTGCGGAAGGTGCGTTCCCGGCAGGAAAAAAACAACAATGTAATCAATACAGCAATGAAGATATATATTCCGGGCTTCATCCGGCAAATATAATGGTTGCTCAACTGGAATTCCTTCGCATAAGCCGATTAAGGTCTTCAGGAGTATTAATGTCATATTTTCCTTCCGGAAAAGACATAACCTCACAATCATTTTGATGATGAGCAATTAAATGTTTTGCTCCCTGGTCTCCTTTTAATTCAAGTAACTTATCAAAATAGGTCGATTTGAAAATGACCGGAGGACCTGTAACTTTGCCATAATCGGAAACGATGATCCCTTTATTTGATGTAGTTGATTTTAAAATCATATTCTCCAGGTACGCTTTTGTAACAAAGGGCTGATCAGCCAATAATATCATGACACTATTAATAGTTCCATCTGATTTATCCAAATGAAAGTGTAATCCCGTTACAATAGATATTCCCATTCCACTTTGCCATTCTTTATTATAAACTTTATTAACAGGCCAATTCCCGGCTATCTTATCGTACAATTCCATGTATGCCCCCAGAACAAGAACCGTTTCCATTTCATTAATCGAACTTGTAATTTCCAGTACATAGTCAAGCAGACTTATACCCTTTATTTCCAGTTTTAGCTTCGGAGATCCCATGCGCCTTGATTCGCCGGCAGCAAGAATTATAATTCCTAATCCTGTCATGTGTCAAAAGCAAGCAGATACGATCCGTACAATTTTAAACGATTTGATCCGTGTGAAATGGTAAAAAGAAATTTTCAATCCCGAATGGTACATTTAACAAAGATTTGAAAATCAATACGCAAAATCAGTAAAGTGAATGGCGCTATTATTCGTTCTTCTGACTTCCCTCAATTTTAATATCAATCCTCAAGGATCTCAATCTCAACACGAACATTTTTATATGCCAGTTTGTCAAATTTCTCGTAAATGGAACGCTTACCCCCATACCCTTTTGCCTCGATTTGTTCGTAGTTAATTCCTTCTGAAATCAGATAATCTTTTATTAGTTCTGCCCTTTTGACAGAAAGTTTTTTAGCGCTGCCCCATCCTTCCTGCTTTTTACCGGTATTTGAAAAATATCGGTTGGATCCTTCTTCCATTTCAATAATCGGCCCCGAGTTATTCCCATTGGTATGACCCAGGATTTTTATTTTATAATCTTCATTTTCTTTCAGCATTTCAAGCAACTGCTGCAACTCATACTTTGATTCGGGGCGCAAAATGGTAGCATCTTTAAAAAAATATACATTGTACATAGTTACAAGATCACCTTTGGTATATCGCCTCAATTCAAAATCAACCACCAGAACATCATCTTGCTCGCTTAAAAATGGTGATGTCATATCATTGATCGGATCATTTATGTTAAAATCATTCTGAATCTTCTTGTATCCGAAGATTTCGCAAATCAGTTGGACATTTCCAGATCTGTTAAATCCTTCCGGAATACTCACCAGCTTATGCGCATCTTTAAATGCAATTCGTTGCGGTTTGTCAGGATTGATTACTTCAATTTTTCCGGGAATTTCCTTAAAGTTGTTTTCCCTGAATGTATTGAAATAAAATTTTATTCCTTCAATTTCTTCTTCCCCCTGATTAATGAATACCTGAGGCTTGCCGGGTTTTACTAATTGAGTTTCAATAACGGGTATCTTTCTCAGGATGTTGAATTCATATTCATCCACATCCCTCAATATTGAAATAATAACTGAGGAGCCCTCTTCACCTGATAGTAATTCGGAAATTTCCATCTCATTAATCCCTGTACCTGCAATTAGTTCACCATTTATTCTGAGTATCTTATCTCCGGGCTTCAAGCCCAAAGCTGCCGAAGGCCCACCTTCTATCACTTTAGTCACCCGGGCTGTATCCTGTTTTATATCAAAAAGTATCCCGATGCCTGCAATTTTTTTGTCACCGGTATCATCCTCTTTTTGTATGGTTTCTTCTACATCCTCAATATCTCCCCTTTCAATGCTTATCTCCTGCTCTTTGCCATCTCTGAATACGGTAATATTGATCGTGGAGCCACCAACGCCAAGTATCCTTTCAGACACTTCCGGCTCTGTAATTCCAACTCCGGCTATATTTTCACCATCCACTTCAATAATTCTGTCACCTGATTGCACTCCTTCTTTATCAGAAGGCCCGCCTTTTATCACCTTCGTTACCTGGGTGGTATCAAGTACAACCTCATATTCTATTCCAATTCCTTTATCCATGGCCACATCGGCTCCGATTTGGCGGCCATCAGGCAACGTATATGGCATAGCCTTAAAGACCCAGGTAGAATCCAATCCACTTTTTTCGCGTGCATGCAGTGCATACACGCGTGCTTTCTGATACGATACATAATTTCCTATCTGCACATAAAAAAAACCTTTAGGTGGATAAAAGGCATACGTAGTGCCTGTTTCACCTAATTTCCTTACATGATCTGTGAATCTAACCGCATTTTTATGAACTCCAAAAACCCCTACAACAGCATAATATCCAGGCTCCAGGTATGATATTGATTTATTTTGCCCCTCTCCGGTTGCATAAAAAAACGAAAAAACTACAACGAGCAATAATTTCAGGTTGAAACATCTTTTAATCATAAACAGATTCATGGTTAGTGACCAAAATGTAACTGATTTTATTGAAATTTTATGCAATTTAACTTCTTTAGCCGCAAAAAATTATTATTTATACAAGAAAATGCTGTAAATAACCAATAATTAAACCTATCATTTTCCTCATTTTATTAAAGCCATTAATATTTATTAGCAAAGCGGAAATTTAAAATATAAGCGCCAGTAGAAATATGCCAAATTTGTTTTATAAATCACTTTGCGTAAGTAGTTGTTACGCAATTTACTGGATTTCAGGTGGTTAAACCTATCACAAAAATCGAAAATTTATGATTATTTTATCAGATCAATTATGCTGGATCTCGATGATAATGGCGGCGAGTACCTTTCCTTTTGTCTTACCTTCAAAACTTATACGACCGCTTTCAAAATCAATATTTTCAGGCATAACCAATTTATCCTTTAATGTCATTTGTATTTTATCAATAAACGGTCGGCCTTTAAGAGCAATTAAATCGGATTCAATTTGTTTTAACCACAGCTCTTCTTTCGAAAAGATTACACACAGAAAACCGTTGCCCGGTACGTCATCCATTTCCCAGTAATCATCATCATCTTCACCTGGAAGAATGACACGACTGTTTTTATAAGGCAGAACCGCACTTGTACCTTCATCCGGAAACAGTGGAAATATCTCCTCGGTCTCATCACTCCCGATTATATAAACGAATGCACTTTCCATGCTCGAAACCAGCACTCTGAATTCCGTATTATCGCCATAATAATTTACTGTTTTATAATAGGCCCTGCTTTCATCCACAAGAATAAAATCCATTTTCGTCCCGTCCAGCAATGGTATCTCCACTTTACCAGCCAGATCTATGGCATCCGGATTGGATCCGGATAAAATAAATAACTCAAACGCATATCGGGTAAATTCTGCAAAATCCTTGTACGGGATCCACATAAAACCTTTATTGCCCCAGTCAACACCCCAACTGTTCATTACCTCAAATGCTCCGGAATGTTTCGAATCATCATACCCTACTACCACCATTGCATGGCCCGGCTGCTCATCAGGACTAAATTGTTCCGTTGGTACCCAAAACTTATCTTTCACCAATTCAAATGATTTAGGAATATGCATTCCGATTATAACCGGAACTTCTTTGGAAAGTGACCGTTTTACAGCTTGAATTTTTTTATCATGGTCATCCTCAATACTAAACAGACGAAAATAATCATCTATCCTATTTTCTGCTGCCTTTATAAATGCTTCATCACTGATACTCAAAGGGCAGGCTTTCCTGAAATCCATATATTTGGGCACGCCATATATTTTCATCGATTCCAGTACATCAGGTAGTTTTACAGTAACCGAACAATCCTGTGATTTTTCAGGTTTGGCAAGATAATAATTGAAGACAGGCGAAAAACTAAACTTTCTGATTTCAAACCGATCGGTAATATTTCTTCGCTTTGCTTCCAGTATAGTGCGTGCACCATAAGCAGCTGCCCATCCTGCGCTGGTGTTATCCATCCGTTGTGACAGCGGTTTTGGGCTAAACTGTTTTATTGAAGCAGAATCAGGCAACGGTGTATAAACTCCCCTGATTAGAGTTGCCTGTGACTGGGAATTCATATATTGCCGATCGTCAAATTCCAGTCCCTTTTTCTCCTGAGCTAATGTAACGAATGGTAGCAAACAAATAATCAGAAACGCTGCGGTTTTATTCATTACAGTGTAAAATATATATATCTTTTGAATAATATCAATAATAATACCAACAAAGGATATTTTTATACATTATGCAAATATTTTACAGTAAAACACGTAACAATAATCAGTATCTACTTTTTCTGTATATATTTTTTTTTCGCTTTTTTAAAAATAACCGATATTATCTCGTATTTAATAAATTGTGAAAGATCGTTTTCAACCGGGCAGGTGCAGAATAAGAAAGAGGGGATAAATCCCCTCTTTACTAATATTCCCAGTACCTCGCTGGTACTTTTATGATGGTCATGATATATCTATCCCGGAATTTGCCGGGTTTATCAGCTATCTTGCTATGAAAATAAAATCACTGCCTGGTTCGTATGACCCGAAATCACCCATCCGGGGCAATTGTGCGAGTACCTCCATATAGCTTTTCAACTCGCTCTTTGTGAGTATCCCGTCACTTCCGCCATAATTTCTCAGGGCTGCGAGAAACTGCTTTGCAAATGGCGAATGGT
>JACZXH010000046.1 GCA_022571715.1 Bacteroidota bacterium
TCACCTCTGGCTGGGGATTTACCGATTACAAAATGACCTTTCAGTACGAACTTTTACTACTTAACACCGCAAGTTATTCCATTGAATATGAAGAAAATTATATAAAACTGACCGAACCTTTCGACCCAACCAACAGCGGTAAAGATACCTTGGCAACCGGATCTGAATATAACTACAGAACCCTTGGAGCCAGCATCACTTCAGACAAACGAAAGCTTTTCACCTACAATTTAAAATTTAGTTATGGCGGATTTTATAATGGTAAACGAGAGAATTTACAGACCGGTATAGGCTACCGGTTTCAGCCCTTTGGAAGCATCTCACTGGAAATGGATTATAACCGGCTTACTTTCGAAAAAGAATTCAACAACTCAACTATACTTCTTATTGGTCCAAAAATTGATATTACATTCACCAATAAGATTTTCCTTACCACCTGGGTGCAATACAATAATCAGATCAATAATACGAACATTAATATGAGATTTCAATGGCGGTTTGCACCTGTCTCTGACTTGTTTATCGTATATACTGATAACTACTTCTCTGATACGTTTAAGGTAAAAAACAGGGCGCTGGTTATAAAGATTTCTTACTGGTTTAGTTTATGAATCACACATTGAAATAACACCCCTTGAGTAAGTACTATCAAATATGTATTTACACTTAGATCACTTAGTCAAAAAGCAGCGTCCCAAATTTTTCGAATTCATGGTAAGATTTGTCAACCGGCTGCCATGTCCATACGGAATAACCGGTATCATAATCATTCCGGTACATGTTTATCCTCCACTTCATACCTTTTTTAGGTGGCACATTATTTAACGGTTCAAGAATGGCATAGGGAATAAAAAATTCTCCCGTCCAGGAAGTGATTGCAGCATGTGGTTCTTTAGATCCTCCCTGTACGCTTGTTTCATGCCTGATCACCCGGTCGCCAACGTAATGCCAGGGTATCCAGCCCAGAAATCTGCCGTCAAAGTTTGGAATCAACAAAGGCAGTTGGTAGTTCAACGGTGAAAGCTCGTACTCAAAATACAACGGATAGTTTTCATCTGTCCACAGAAAAACCTCAATTACATCCTCGGTCCAGAGATCGAGGTTATCTTCCGTCATTGTTGCGGTCAATTTTTCATCTTCGCACAAAAACAGAAAGTAAATACCCTTGTCAGAATACAGGATTTTAACTCTTGTTTCCTTTTTGATACCTTCAAAACTACGCTGCGGCAGTAGAACCCATTCCGCTTTCTCCCAGTTTCCGGCGCTACCATTGCCAGTAATATCAAAATCACTCGTGTAAACTGCTCTTAGTGTTGTACTTTCCCTGGATTCCTGCATAGGATTTAGTGACATTACAATTAGAAATAAAGAAATAATTAAAAGATGCATTATGATATTTTTTTTTAAGCAAATCAGAACTAATTTTAGAAAGAACTTAATTTACTTATTCCATGGCAAAATATCTAATTTATTTCAGTTTCATATTCGTATTTTTTGGGTATTCTGAAGCGCAGGAACAAATCAGGATTATTATGATCGGAGCGCATCCGGATGATTGTGATAGTGAATCCGGAGGTACAGCAGCTTTATTTGCAGAAATGGGGCATGCTGTTAAATTTATTTCTGTAACAAATGGGGATGCAGGTCATCAATCGCAAGGAGGTGGCGCATTAGCAAAACGTCGGCGGGCGGAAGCACAGGAATCAGGACGCAGGTTAGGTATTGAATATGATGTGCTTGATAATCACGATGGTGAACTAGTTCCCAGCCTGGATGTCCGGTTGCAGATCATTCGCAAAATCCGTGAATGGAATGCAGATATTGTGATGGCGCCACGTCCAAATGATTACCACCCAGATCACCGGTACACTGGTATGCTGGTACAGGATGCAGCTTATATGGTGGCAGTACCCAATGTTGCCCCGGATACACCTCCGCTAAGAAAGAACCCAGTGTTTTTATATTTTCAGGATCGCTTCAAGAGACCTAATCCATTCCGGCCCGATATTGCCATCGACATCGACGCAACATATGAGAAGAAAATGTCCGGATTAGACGCTCATGTTTCACAATTTTATGAATGGTTGCCCTGGATCGAAGGATTGGCTGACCAGGTACCGGCCGGCAAAGAAGACCGGATTAATTGGTTAAAAAAATGGAGAGACGTACCCATTGATCAAGCAACAAGGAAATCGCTTGAAAAATGGTATGGGAAAAAAGCCGCATTTGTAAAACATGCTGAAGCTTTTGAAATCTGTGAATACGGAAAGCAACCGGATGATGAGGAAATAAAACGGCTTTTCCCAATGATTAAATGAATTTTACACTGCATATAGTCATTGGCATGACTCCAAGTGAAGCAACGATTACTTTTACTCAATAACTGAACGGTACTTCTACCAATGTCTTATCCCAGATAAATTTCATTACGGCTGTACCTTCGTCTTTCTTATCAAACTGAATTGTAAAGGCTTCCACAGACTCATTAATGATTTCAAACTGAGCCGATATTCGTAATACATCGTTCTCCGGTTTGTAGCTATAGGCACCCCAATAGTCCAGGTCAGCATTAAAAATGATGGTCCACTCCTTTTCGCCGGGGATGGTAAACAGCGAATATCTGCCCGCTTTCAGCATTTTGTCTCCGAATTTTACATCCTGATAAAGTCTTATCTCCGTGGCTTCATTGGCACCTGTGCGCCATACCTCGTCATACGACACAATGCCGCCAAACACTTTACGCTCTTTCTTCTGTGGCCGGCTGTAGGTAACACGTATGACTGCCTTATCCCCGGGTTTACGGTCGTGTGCAAAATTGTCAGGGAAATAGGCGTTGTCTAATGGGCTTTTATCCAGACCACGAAAAGATTGCGCATATGAAGTGAAGGAAATCATTAATACAAGAACTAAAAATATGGTCAGTTTTTTCATAGTTTTTTATTTTTCAGGTGATTGAATGCACTAATATAACCTGTTTTGGATATATACAAAAATTTCCATATGAACATGAATTCAGACAAACCAGCGAAACCGGTCAGGGTTCATTTATGTTCCTTGATATAAGACAGGTGGATATAAAACAACTCTTTGGTATTCTGAGGAACCCAGAATGATATGGAAAGTTTATCAAAAATGTAAATGGATTCAATACCCTGCTTATGATCTTCCGACTTGTATGGCATGGCATCTGAATCTTCCACTTCATTTTTAAGTTTAAAATACAATGCACGGTTAAAATGATAGTATAACTGGCCGATACCGTCGCCCTCCTTAATGATTGTCAGCCAGTAATTTGACCGGCTATCGCGTAGTCCATGCCCATAATAAGTTGTGTCTTCTGCCGTTTTCCATTTACTCCATCCATTAGTGATAAGCTCATCATTCACACTTTCAAACTCTGAATCTTTCATGGTTTTCAGTTCACTGAATGACAGTTTCTGGGCAATTGCCACTGATGTAAGACAGCCCATTATTAAAATCAAAGCAAAGAATAGCCTGCATGCCATAGTATGCAAGTTAATAATATGAACTGCTTATCGCAATGAATAAACTTCATTTGAATACCAGGTGAAAATAAAGCTAACAGAGGCAAGGCTGAATAATGTTCTGAAGCGAGGATTAAAACTTGGTGAGGTGTTGTCTTAACTACAACTTCAAATGCAGCTAACAAATGTGAGAATTCAGCAAATTTATGTAATTAACTAAAACTGAATCATTCAAAGAATCTACAATTTAAACTATACGAAGACACTTCAGAAGAAAAAATGATTACTCTCGGGCAGTTTTAGTAAATTTCTACCCAAACCTCACATCCGTCCTGTTATATTTGCCTGTTACAGCTAATAAACTAAACTGCATTGCATATTGAAATTTAATGAATTTGGCTTCAGTCCTGAATTGCTGGAGGGCATCCAGGCAATCGGGTACGAAACCCCAACACCTGTGCAGGAACAGGTGATTCCACTAATATTAGAAGGTAATGATATAATTGCATCAGCACAAACGGGTACTGGCAAAACAGCAGCATTTCTCCTCCCGATCATTCAAAAGATCCTTACATCCAAAGTGGATGAGCATATCAAAGCAGTTGTAATCGTGCCAACCCGTGAGCTGGCCATTCAGATAGATCAGCATATGGAAGGGCTTTCTTATTTTACATCTGTTTCTTCGATTGCGGTGTACGGTGGAAGCGGAGGCTCTTCTTTTTCATCCGAAAAACAGGCGCTCTCTGAGGGTGCCGATGTGATCATATGTACTCCTGGCAGGATGATCGCGCACCTCAATATGGGGTATGTAAAAGTTTCTGAACTGGAATACTTGATTCTCGACGAAGCAGACCGGATGCTTGATATGGGCTTCTTTGAGGATATTATGAAAATTATATCCTACATGCCTGAGAACAGACAAAACCTGCTGTTCTCCGCAACAATACCTTTAAAAATAAGGGAGCTGGCCAGAAAGGTTTTAAAAGATCCTGAAGAAATCAGCATTTCCATTGCCAAACCAGCCGAAAATATCATGCAGGTTGCTTTCGTAATTTATGATACACAAAAAATTCCGCTCGTTAAATACCTGCTAAGTGCAAAACAACTGCGCAGTGTGCTCATTTTTTGCTCAACCAAATCAAGCACTAAACAATTAGGCATAGAACTGAAAAAATCAGGGCTTGCCGTAGAAGCTATTCATTCTGATCTGGATCAGGAAACACGCAATAAAGTACTTAGGGCATTCAAAAACAGGAAATTAAGCATCCTGGTTGCAACGGACATACTTTCGCGCGGTATCGATATCGAAGATATTGACTTAATCATTAATTATGATGTCCCAAATGATGGTGAAGATTATATCCACCGGATAGGCCGTACCGCAAGGGCCGAATCGCATGGAATGGCCTTTACATTGATTAATGAAAAAGAACAGAGCAGATTTGCGGAAATTGAAGCACTGCTGGGCAAACCCGTCCCAAAAGCCAAATTACCCCAAGCAATAGGCGATGGACCTGCATTTAACCCCCGAAAAAGCCGAATGAGAAATCAGCGATTTCGAAAGAAAAGCTTCCGCAAACATTGAAAATATTCTCACACAAGGGTACCCTGTGGATGTGGATGCAAAACCAAATGGATCTTAACAGCAGATTATTATTTGTTCTTTTTGACATTATCTTTTAGTATTACTTGTAATTTTTTAATAAAAGTGATTGAGATGTTTTAAATTTTGTACAAAAACATTGAACAACCTTCCTATATATTTTGATTAACAAAGGCATCAAATCATTTAATCCACATGCACCTTAAGCCGGAAAATCTACATTCAGAAACGCTGGATAAAACAACGCGGATTATCCTTTTTGCAGGATTTGTTATTCAACTAATTACCGCACTAAATGGCGTCGGTTATTTTCATCCGGATCAGCATTTTTCCATAATAGAGTTTGCAACCTATAAGCTGGGAATCACTTCCGAAGAGCATCTTGTTTGGGAATTTTCCAATAGGATTCGCCCCACCATACAGGTATATCTATTTCTCGGTTTCTATAAATTCATGCAATTCCTCCACCTTGACTATGCCTATACATCGGACCTGATTCTACGGATAATTGTAAGTTGTGCTGGTTTTATATTATATAATATTATCATACTCAAACAATTCAAAAACGACAGTAAAAGCACACTGTATATAATTTTAGGGATTGCGAATTTTTCATGGTTTTTACCCTATATTCATTCGTTGTTTAGCTCAGAAACCCTGGGCGGATTGGTTTATTTTTTTGCAGTTTTATTATACCTGCATTTCAAATCAAAATCACTGACTTTAATCAGAGCGATGGTTATTGGCTTTATTCTAAGTCTCGCATTTTATTTCAGGTTCCAAATTGGTTTTGCCATACTGGGTTTTTCTATATGGGTTCTGTTTTATGAAAAAACAACATTATCTACATTGCTGGGTATTGGAGCAGGGTTTTTGCTGGGTGTTATCTTCAATACCGTTATCGACAGTCATTTTTATGGTGAGTTTTCCTTTACCCCATATACGTATTTCTATGCAAACATTATTGAGGGCAGGGCATCCGCTACAGGCACCAAATCTTTCATATACTATATTTTACTCTTATCTGTAATGTTTACAGCGCCTCTGTTAAGCCTGTTTTTACTGTTTTATATATTCAGAGGATTTATAAAAAAATTTGGCGATGTATTCAGCCTGAGCGTGATTGTATTTCTCTTCTTACATTTTATCATTCCTCACAAGGAGGACCGGTTCCTTTTCCCGGTAGCAGGGATTCTTCCAGTAATACTCGGCTATGGCATCAGGGATTATACAAATAAACTACCTGCAAAAATCTGGAAAAATTCTTATTCGGTATTATTCAATTTTATTGCGTGGGCCTCCGTGATTTTAAATGTGTTTCTCCTTTATATCATGCTTACAATACCGATTTCGCAATCCGTTTATTTTACAAAAAAAATAAATGAGTACTTTGATTATGGTGAGAATGTAAAGATCGTTTTTTATGACAGAACACCCTTTGAAACCCCAGGTATACGGAATGTTCATACATATTATAAACATTTTAAAAACAAAAACATTAATATAATTGTGACCGCTGATCCGTCAGAATTTAAAATAATGATGGATCACCCTGATACTAATACCTGGTTTGCTGCTGCCTATGGTCAGGAGATTGATGAGGAGAAGATTTATGATATGGCATGTACTCCTGTTATGGTTTCTTCCCCAGCAGCATTGGAATTTAATCAATGGCTAAATAAGCATAATTGGGGCCCAGTACTTGATGTTTGGATTTTATTCAAATGCGGTGATAGTGACTAATATCTATTAGTTCATAACCTCATATATTTTTATAGGATTTGTTGAAATGATTTCCTGCCCTGCAATGCTTAAACTACATTTGGGCAATGGCCCAGAATAATGAAAATATCAAACTATTCAGATTATTTGCAGAAAAATCAATTAGCAATACATCTGATTAAATACCAATATCAAAAAATGAAAATACAAATTATCAACTGCATTTGTATAGTTTTAATGTCAGGCAATACATGTCTGAGCACTGCACAACCTTCCAGGGTTACTTTTAGGGATATCACACAACAGGCCGGAATTGATTTTCGATACACCTTTGGTGACCTGACATATGAAAACATCCTGGAAAGCAGTGGTTCAGGTATAACAGTATTTGATTACGATGACGATGGCGATATGGATTTGTATATGCTTAACGGAACCTGGCTGAAGGACATCAGCGATCCGGATGGTGAGAATTTTAAAGACACTCCTAACCGGCTTTACCGGAATAATGGTGATGGGACATTTACAGAGGTTGCAGAATCGGCAGGTATTAATGACCATCACTGGAGCATGACTGCAGGCGCCGTGGACTATGATCATGACGGCGACACCGACATTTATCTCCTGAATTACGGTCCGAATGTATTTTACCGCAATAATGGCAACGGGACATTTACGGATATAACAGAACAACTGGGCCTCCGGGGACCTGATTCGCTCAATGGATTTACCAAATGGAGTGTAAGCGTTGCATTCTGGGATTATAACCTGGATGGAGCTCTGGATGTGATGGTTGGCAACTTCCTGGCTTTTGATCCGGCTTATAAATCACCAACCATTCCTGATATGATGCCTCATCCTTCAGAATACCGCGGCCAGACTTCCATGCTTTACCGGCAGGAGTCCGACGGGAGCTTTACAGATGTTACCCGCGAAATGGGATTCTATTATGAGGATTCAAAATGCATGGGACTGACGGTATTTGATTACGATGATGATGGCGACATGGATTTGTTTCAGGGCAACGATCATCAGTTAAATTTTCTTTTTCGGAACGATACAACAAGTGGTTTTAAAGAAGTGGCTATTGCGGCCGGTGTAGCTGCAAACGATCAGGGTATGCCCACTGGATCCATGCACGGATCGATTGGCGATGTGGACGGCGACGGCCTGATAGATTTACTGGTAACTGATCTGCGTTATGGGGCGTTGTACCGGAATCTTGGCAATGGCTTGTTTGAAGACATTACCAAAGTAAGCGGAGTTGCAAAAGCTTTTGCGGGAAAAGGTGAATGGGCTGCGGTATTGTTTGATTATGATAATGATGGCGACCTGGATATATTTAGTGCAAACGGAACAGCGGAAGAGCTAATCCTCCAGTATCCGCTCCTGCTTGAAAATGACGGAAGTGGTCATTTCAAGGATATTGGTGCCGAATTAAGCCCTTATTTCAGTCGAAAGCGCTCGGGCAGGAGCGCTGCTGTATGGGACTTTGATAATGATGGCGATCTGGACATCATTGTGTCGCATGTTGACCTGCAAGCTACAGCCACATTACTACGCAACGATGGTGGCAATCGTAATCACTGGCTGGGTATTACACTTAAAAGCAAAGGGAGCACCGCTGCGGCAATTGGCGCAAAAGTATCCATATTTACAGGCACTAAGAGGCAGGTGCATATTAATCAATGGGCTACCAGTTATCTTTCATACAGCGATCCGCGAATTCATATTGGGCTGGGTGAGGATGACCACATTGACAAACTTGAAATTCGCTGGCCGGATGGAGAAACCGAAATATTATACAATGTTGAAACTGACCTGTATATAATCATCGATCAGGGCAGGGGAATACAGTATATAAACAATAATCCCTGATTTTTTGTTGTCAAATTGGCCTTAGATAATGAGCTTTGAGGTTAGCAATAAATAATACTGCAAATATGAAAAATCAATATGTAAGTCATGTGATTGATCTGACTGACCAGGATAAAAATATAATCTATAATATGACTGTAAAGGAAGCCCGTGAAAAAATAAAATCAGGGGATATTCATGCTGTACGGGAGATTGACGGACATTTTGCGATCGTCTCGGTTGAAGGTAAAACGGTGCGTATGGCACGATCAATTGGCAGGCCATTACGTTATTTCATTGCCAAACAGGCCGCCGGACCTTCACTTATTATCGCTGAGCGTATCGATACCATTTATGAATACCTTAAAAAGGAAGGGCTCGTCAACCAGTTTCATCCTACCTACACCCGGATGGTGCCGGCACACTACATAACAAAAATAGAACTGCTTGGTTGTCCGGATCCCAATCCGGTATACGATCGTTATTTCAGGCCGAAACGCAACAATTATACCGGCAATGACCTGGCAGAAATCGGCGAAATATATATTGGTGCTTTGTATCAGGAGATCAGGAAGTGGCTTCAGTTTTGGGCCAAATCCGGCCCTGTAGGTGTGAGCTTTTCAGCAGGCATAGACAGCGGGTCAATTTTTCTACTTACCTATCATGCACTACGCGAGCTTGGTGAGAGTCCTTCACGCCTCAAGGCATTTACCTTATCTGTGAACGGTGAAGGCAAGGACCTTGAGCAAGCCAGGAAATTTATGGATACGCTGAATCTTGGTTTGTTTCTGGAAGCCATTATAATTGAACCTTCTGCGCTGGACTGGAAATCAACCATTCGTATTGTAGAAGACTATAAACCGCTTGACATTCAGGCAGCTACCATGAATCAAGCCTTGCTTGCCGGTATCCGGACGAGATATCCCGATTGGAAATACCTTATCGATGGCGATGGCGGTGATGAGAATCTGAAAGATTATCCGATTGAAGAAAATCCCGAGCTGACAATCCGAAGTGTTTTCAATAACCTGATGTTATATCAGGAAGGTTGGGGCGTCGAATCAATCAAACATTCATTAACTTACACAGGTGGGTTAAGCCGTGCATACACCCGTACCTGTGCTCCGGCAGAAAAGCTTGGATTTGAAGCCTTCAGCCCATACACGCTACCCAATGTGATTGAGATCGCCGAGGGAATACCATTCATTGAAATAACCGGATGGAGCCATCAAAAGCTTTACAAACTCAAAGGTGAAATCGTGTCACAAGGAGTAAAAGCAATCACAGGCATGGAAATGCCTGTATTTTCAAAAAGGCGATTTCAACATGGTGTAGCTTCAAAAGATATAATCGAAGCACACTTTCCTGAACATGAGCGTGAGTATCGCAGGGAATTTCAGGCATTATATGAATAATATACCTCCTTTCGAGACGAATGATAGCTGGATCCTGGATCTACGCGGTGAAAAAAATAAAGTCGATCCGCTTAAGCCCTACAATTTTAACTCTGAATTGGAAAGGACCAGGTCCGGACATATAAAAAAAGTAGCCACCATTTTCCTGACAAACCGGGAATGCCCTTTTCGTTGCCTGATGTGCGACCTCTGGAAAAACACGACTGATACACCAGTGCCCGTAGGAGCTATACCTGCACAAATTAGATGGGCACTGACGAAGCTTCCTCCTTCAAAACATTTAAAATTGTATAACAATGGCAATTTTTTTGACAAACAGGCGATACCCGCGGAAGATTATACAGAAATTGCACAGCTTGTAGCAAGTTTTGAGTCATTGATTGTCGAATGTCATCCCAGGCTAATAGATGAGCGTTGCCTTGAGTTCAGTGATCAAATCAAACCGGAAATGCAAATGGCCATCGGGTTGGAAACGGTACATCCGCAGATACTTCCAAAACTTAACAAGCGAATGGATATCGTTGATTTTGAAAGTGCAGTTCGATTTTTATACAAACACAACATACCAACGCGAACATTCATTTTGCTGCGGCCTCCATTTTTAACGGAAAAAGAAGGCGTGCAATGGGCAATTCGATCGATAGACTTTGCTTTTGAAACCGGGGTAGAGTGCATTGTCATCATTCCCACAAGGGCTGGAAACGGGGCTATGGACTGGCTGCAATCTAACAGATATTCCTCACCTCCATCCATTTCATCGCTGGAGCAGGTACTCGAATACGGCATTCAGCTTAATAAAGGAAGGGTCTTTGCTGATTTGTGGAACATCAAAATGTTTTCGGATTGTAGCGTATGTTTTGACAGCCGAACAAAAAGACTGACTAACATGAACTTAAATCAGCATGTATTACCTCCCGTAAACTGTACATGTGAATAATTCAATGGCAATATTGATTCCAATACCGGCCACAATCTCATATACCCGATTGTTTTAGAGACGATTACTCGCAGCAAATAAAACCAAATGAAAACCACGAAATAGACGAAGGAGGCACAAAAGCCGGTATTTTTTGTATAAATGCCGCTGATCACTCCATATTAATACGTTTCTTCAAAGACTTGTACTGATGGACTAAAGCCGCACGGAAATGAATGCAGAATAAACTTTTCTGGCAGAAATAAATCAAAATATTAACTAACTCCTTTAGGCGAATTCAGTTATTTTTAAACATTCTTTTAATGGATTAAACATCCGGTAATTAAAAGATTTTAAAACATTCATTAAAACAGTAGGTTAACTAATTTTTGAGGTTACATGAGATTTAAATTTGTTTTATTGATTTGGATAACAACACAGGTATTATTCTATAGCTGCAAAGAAAAGAAGATTAAAAATAAAGAAGTTTATTGGGATATGATCTCGGTTCGTACCATGGGGCTTGCTTATTTAGAAGAAAACAAGCTGGAGGAAGCGGAAGCAGAATTTCGCAAACTTATCGAACTGGTACCGGACGAAGCCCTGGGGTATGCCAACCTGGGTCTGGTTTATCTTCGGATGAGTAAATATGCTGAGGCTGAAGCAGAGCTGCTAAAAGCTATTGAAAGGAGCCCCCAAGACCCGGATATTAGGTTGATTCTGGTGAAAGTATATGAATTGAGTAATCAAAAAGAAAAAGCCATTGATGAACTGAAAAGAAACATTTCTAACGAACCCGATCATGTAAAATCGCTTTACACACTTGCAGAGCTATATGGCATGTCTACTGATAAAAATTCACTGCAAAACCGGAGAACGTATTTAACAAAAGTTACTGAAAATGTTCCAGCAAATATGCTGCCGCGACTTCAACTTGCAGAAATACTTGTTAAGCTTCAGGATTATGACGAAGCACGTATGCATATGGAGGAAATACACCGGCAGATACCCGTATTTCCGGAAGACACAGATAAATTCTACAACAATGCCATCGAATTATTACAAAGTGATCATGCTGATGATGCACTCACTTCTATTATGATATTTCATAACTTTCTTAAACTTACTTCCTTATATCAGTCCGGTTTACAGGAGCTGGAAGGACCTGGCGGCCCCCTGATCGGCTTTCCGGTGATTACTTTTGGTGAATCGTATTTCTTGTCAGGTACGGGCGAAGGAACCTCGTTACTTGAAACCCTGCGTTTTACAGATGCTACAGAGGCCGCTGGGCTACCTGCTCCAATAAAAACAAACGAATTCATATTACCTGCTACTATAGCTGTAGCTGATTATGACGGTGATGGCGACAAAGACCTTTACTTGGGCAGTTATTCTGTTTCAAAATCCACCTATACGCCTCGTTTGTTCAGAAACAACCTTGGAAAGTTTACTGACGATTCGGAAAATGCCGGTATAAATCACAGCGGAAAAGAGTATTCTACCGTCTTTGCCGATTACGATAATGACGGAAAACCCGACTTATACATTTTGAAAGAGGGAGGAAACATTTTATACAGGAATCTGGGTGAGGGAAAATTTGTTAATGTAACGGAAAAGTCAATGACCGGCAAGGAGACTGCAGGCAACAAAGCGCTGTTTTTCGATATGGATCATGAAGGAGACCTCGATCTGTTTGTTGCAAACACAGGAGAAAACAGCTTATACCGTAACAACGGAGATGGTTCCTTTCTGGACCAATCTGAAAAACTTACAGCAACACATAATGAAGCCCGCAGTATTGACGCCGGTTTCGGAGATTTTGATGACGATGGGGATATAGATTTTTTCGTAATTAATGCAGATGCAGAAAATATCTTATACACTAATCTGAGAGAGGGCATATTTAAAGATATTACTTCCGAATGCGGATTGAGTGACAAAGGGGAGTCGGGCGCAGTAGCGATTGGTGATTACAATAACGATGGATATCTTGATCTTTTTATTACTTCGCTGGACGGAAGCCCCTATTTATTGTACCGGAATAAACGTGACGGAACATTTGAAACAGTTAACACCACACAGGAAGTTTTTGATGTGCTGCAACAGATGGCCGGCCATGATGCTGCATTTTTTGATTTTGATAACGACGGATTTCTTGACCTTTTGGTAGTTGGGGAACCTCTAAAGAAAGGAGGAAAGGGAGTTTTTCTCTTTCATAATGAGGAGAAAGGCATCTTTAAGGATGTTTCAGAATTATTACCACAAGACCTTTTGAGCGGCCATCAGATTGCTATCACTGATTATAACCAGGATGGTGATCTGGATATGTTCATTACCGGATTGCATGGAGGTGTACGACTCATCCGGAATGATGGTGGAAATGTAAACCATTTTATCAAAATTCAGCTACTAGGTCTAAGTACCGGCAGCGGAAAAAATAATCATTTCGGTATCGGTGCCAAGTTGGAAGTACGTGCCGGAGACCTGTACCAGATGAAAGTCGTTACCGAACCAGTCGTACATTTCGGATTGGGTTTTCGGTCAAAAGCTGATGTTGTGCGTATTTTATGGACGAACGGAGTTCCGCAAAATATATTTACCCCCAGAAGCGATCAGGACCTTGTTGAAGAGCAAATCCTTAAAGGTTCATGTCCATTTCTTTATACGTGGAACGGCGAAAAATATGTATTCGTGAAGGATATGATGTGGCGAAGCGCTCTTGGGATGCCGCAAGGCATCATGGGGGGCACTACGGCATATGCGTTTCCTGATGCTTCGGAAGAATATATTAAAATTCCGGACGACATGCTTCAACTTCAGGATGATGGATATTCAATCAAGGTAACAAGTGAGTTGTGGGAAGCCATCTACGTGGATAAGCTTCGTCTTGTGGCAGTGGATCATCCTGCAAAATCAAACATATATGTGGATGAACGTTTCTCCCCTCCCCCCTTTCCCCGTCACCGGATTTATATTGTTACCGAAAGGCAAACTCCTGTATCTGTCAAAGACGGCAACGGGTCAGACCTCCTGTCGTTCATAAGCAATAAAGATAACCGATATATATCCGCTTTAAAACACACAAAATTTCAGGGTATTACTGAACTGCATGATCTAATTCTTGACCCTGGAAATGTGGCCATAAACAATCCCGATAACTTCTTTCTATTTTTGAATGGATGGATATACCCTTCCGATGCCAGCATCAATGTGGCCATTTCGCAATCTGCGACGTTGAAAGTGATATCACCCTTTCTGCAGGTAAAAAATGAAAATGACAAATGGCAAACTGTAATTAGGAATATTGGATTTCCGATGGGAAAAGATAAAACAGTTGTTGTGGACCTGACTGACAAATTTCTTACCGCGGATCGCAGGGTACGTATCCGTACGAACATGGAGATCTACTGGGATCATATCTTCTTTGCCAGTACGGATCAAGATGCATCGGTACTGGCAACCACACTTACTCCCACCGAGGCCGATCTTCACTACCGGGGCTTCTCGAGGATGTACCGTAAAGGAGGTCGTTACGGTCCGCACTGGTTCGATTATTATCAAATTTCAGAAGGACAAAAATGGCGTGATCTGACCGGTAACTATACCCGGTACGGGGATGTACGTGAATTGCTTATGGAACGGGATGACATGTACATTATTTTGAATGGGGGCGACGAAATCAGTATCCGTTTTGACGCTTCAAAATTACCTGAACTCCCTACAGGCTGGAAAAGAGATTTCCTTATTTACAGTATCGGTTGGGTAAAAGATGGAGACATGAATACGGCCAAGGGTAATACGGTTGGCCCGCTTCCCTTTCATGGAATGACAAAATACCCATACGGTGAAAATGAATCCTATCCGACAGATCCAATACATTCCACCTACCAGAAAACCTATAATACAAGAACGATTACAACGGATGATTTTCAGCATATGCTCTCTAAACAAAAACATGGTGAAGACTAAATTCGGGTGTTCTTATTGGTAGAATTGTTCATCACATTGCAATAACACGAAACACTCCGCTATTTTTGAGTTTGGCAAATATTCAGGAAACTGTGCACAAAAGGTAATATTTGGAAATTCCTGTTTCCAAACGTTCTACCATTAATATTTTGTAACTTTTACCGGCAAATATTACCTGATGACCGACTCAACCCGAAAGCTGGCCGCAATCATGTTCACCGATATTATCGGTTACACCGCCTTGATGGGTAAAGACGAACAAAGAGCGCTTGAAATCCTGGATAAAAACAGGGATATTCAAAAACCACTTATAAAAAAACATGGAGGCAGGTATGTTAAAGAAATCGGTGACGGGATACTTGCCATATTCCCGACGACAACCGAAGCTGTTTTTTGTGCAAAAGAAATTCAACAACAACTCAATGATGACCCTATACTGAAAGTGCGCATCGGAATACACCTTGGCGAAATTGTGGTCTCCCATAAAGATGTATTCGGAGACGGCGTAAACATTGCTTCCAGAATTGAAAATATTGCTCCCTCACAAGGTATCTATATTTCAGAAACGGTATTTAATGAAATCAGAAATATCCGAGAAATTGAAACCTGTTATCAGGGAGAAATCAAATTCAAGAATACGGAATCAAAGATCAAGATATACGCCATAATGCTTGATTTCGCGTCCGTTCCAGGAAAAGCCTATTTCAGAAAGAAAAAAGAAGAAATTATCCGGGAAGTTGGACACCATAAAATAATTAAATGGATTTTCGGAATCTTGTTTTTTATTCTGATCCTGTTCGTATTATACAAATTTGAATTCAGTTCAACTAATGGTATTTCGCCCGAATGGGATAATGATAAAACGGTAATGGTCCTACCTTTTGAAAATATAGGTAATGATGATGCAAATGCGTACATAAGCATAGGCATTACGGAAGATATTCTAAATCAGCTGCTGAAAATCAGGGACTTGAAGGTTATTGACAGATCTAATCTCAGGAAATATGAATATCAGAATAAAACGTACAAGGACATCGGCAAGGAATTGAACGTATCAAATCTCCTCATTGGGAGTGTGCGCAAAGATGCAGACCGGATCCGGATAACCGCCAAGCTAATCAATGCAAAAACAGAAGAAGTAATATGGACGAATGTCTATAACAAATCCTTTGATGATATTTTCACGATTCAAACCGAAGTGGCTATATCAATAGCTGAAGCACTTAAGGCCGAAGTTACAGCCGATGAAGTTAAAAAAATCGAAAAACGGCCAACACTGAACATGACAGCGTATGATCTGTATTTAAAGGGAAAAGAGTATTATTCGCGCTATACGGACCAGGATAATCTCGGTGCAATGGAATTATTTAACCAAGCGCTTATACTTGATCCGGACTTTACGCTTGCTCATGCAGGCCTGAGTGATGCCTTTAGTCAGTTGGCCCAAAAGTCAAACGCCAAAGATCTGTGGCTTGATTCAGCCTACCGTCACGCCAAAATTGTGCAACAGGAAGAACCGGATAACTCAAGTGGTTATAAATCAATGGGGCTTTACTACAGTATAAAAGGGAATACACTAAAAGCCATGCAGGAATTTCGAAAAGCCGTTGATATCGATAAAAATATTGAGGCTGTCATAAATCTGAGCCGGTTGTACTATCGTACCGGGCAGTTGGATAAAGCGCTGGAACTGCTATCCGACGCACAATGGCACGATCCGATGGATACTGAACTGTGGTTTAGTTTTGCTGCTACTTACTACAGACTCAACAACATGCACAAAGCAAGCGAATATCTTGAAAAAGCGTTGCTAATCAACCCCAATCATGTTAGTTCCCTTCTATTAAAATGGTTGATATCGGTGATTATATATGATACTGAATCTTCATTTACCGTTTCGCAAAAGTTGGGGTTCATTGGAAATGATGACACCGATAAACTTTTGATGCTGCTGCAGCGGGTGATTCAGGAAGAAATATCTGATATGGATAAAACAGCATCGATTATACATGATCTGATGAAAGGAAGAGAAATGGACTATGCAGATTTACCTTATATCTTTAATCTGATTGGATATATTTATTATACCGGAAATATGACAAGCAGGGCGGATGAGCTTTTCAACTTCAAGCTCACGAATAATACAAACCATATTGCACAGGGAGAAATGTCGTATAAAATCAAGTATGAAATTGCCCAGATCTATGCGGTAAAGGGAGATAAAAAAAATGCATATAAATGGCTTGAAGAAGCGGTTGAAGCCGGGTGGGTTGAATATTCATATGTGGTAATCGATCCTCTATTCCGTTCCATGCAACAAGATGAGCGATTTAAGAAACTGATTGAAAAAGCAAGAGAGAAGGTAAATTCTCTTCAGAACCACTCCAAAACTGGCTTTTTTGAAAGCTAATGCTCGGGTTTTCTGAATTTCGTATTTCTTCTCCTGTTCAGAATACAAGTACAATCTCAATTAACTCCTGATTTTATAAAATAATGTCTTAAATTCAATCATTCTTTCATTCGTTCTGATATGCGTACCATACTCATTACTTTTTTCATTATTTGTGCTTCAACGGCGTGTTTTTGCCAGGATTATGTATTCAGGGTTATGGTCAACAAAGGCTCTAATATGTTTAAAAAAGAATCCGAAACGAAATGGCAGCCTGTTAAAAAAGGTATATCGTTTAACATCGGCGATTGGATCCGGATTGCCAACGACGCCTATCTGGGCCTGGTGCATAATAGCGGCAAAACTACCGCATTGAAAAACCCTGGAGTTTTTGAAATCAGTAAACTTGCGTCCGAAATAGGGCTTCAGAAAAAAGGAATTGCAGCCAAATACATCGAATTTGTATTTAATACCATTGAACAGAAACCCGCAGTTTCTGACAACAATCAAGTAGTAGTTACAAGAGGCGCTGAGAAAAGAATCCACTTGCTACTGCCTTCAAATGCTAAGGCGCTAAACAGAATAATAATTTTAACTTGGAATCCAATCCCGGGTGAAAACACCTACGTGGTAACAGTAATGGGTATTTTTGAAGATATTCTGATACAGGAAGAGACAAATACAAACAGATTTATGCTGAACATGGATCTGGCCGCACTGAATCAGGAGAATACATTAATTATTCGCGTGTCGCTAAAAGCAAATGCAGAAGTCCACTCCGGAGAACATGTGATCAGCACACTTTCTAACAATGAAATAGAAGTTCTTCAGTCCGAATTACTTCCATTAATACAGGAAATCAGCCAAGAATCGTCGTTAGATCAAATCATTCTGGCTAGTTTTTACGAACAACAAGATTTGCTCATTGACGCCATTTATTGTTACCTGGAGGCCATCCAACTTTCTCCGGAAGTGGCGGATTATAAAGAAATGTATGATAATTTTATGATCCGGAACAAACTGAAATAGCTTGTGTGAGTAAGGTGAACTCATGTTATCATGAAGTAAGGATAAGGAGCAGAGTTGTATGTAAGCAACAATTCCTGGGAGTATTTTAAAATTCAATCCGGTTCATTTACAGGTCTGTACTTTTTACCGGGCTTGCTTTATATCCAATCCGGTCGGCAATTACGTATATTTTATTACCGGATTGATGTGAAATATCTAGCGGCCCCTGGTAAATCTCCCATCTGCCGTCAGGAGATTCATTCCTGCTGAGTATCTGGTAACCGATCGAGGCGCCCGGCGTATCGGACCGCAGGCTGATCAGACTACCATTTCTAGCGATCTCAGGAGGGCTGGTTTCAGGTTGTATCCCACCCGGCCAGAATCCTTCAATCAGATCCATCTCAGGCACAAACCCTTTGTCACCAACCGCCTCCATCCACCTGCGGCACTCGTTTCTCAACTCTTCGAGTTGCTCCCGGTAGTCCGGATCACCGGCCAGACTATAGATTTCATGAGGGTCGTACCATGTATCAAACAACTCTTCTTCGGGTTTACTCTCCCTGAACCATTGCATCTGAACTTCATTCAACTGCCCCGCATCCTTCATTTTCAGCAGCACCTGCATGGTTGTAATACGTTCACGGTAATCAAGGGGAAGATAGTATCCCCGTTCCGGATTCAGGTTAAGCAGGTACTTAAATCTTTTGTCGCGGGTGGCACGGATCATATCATAAAAACCATCCAGGCGATCGGTAGCAGCATGGATATAGCTGCGTGGCATTGAGGCTTTAAATTCCCCTGCAAAAGCCTGTCCTTCCACAAATTCAGGGGGTCTTATGCCCGTCAGGGAAAACGTTGTGGGGGCAAAATCAATAAAACTGATCAACTGGTCATCGATAAGCCCGGCGCCACGGCCATCCGGATACCGGATGATCATTGGCACCTTAATACCCGCATCATACATCAGTCTTTTTTGTCTCGGCAACGGACCCCCGTGATCGGCGTACCAAACAATGATGGTTTTATCCAGAAGGCCGTCTTCTTCCAACTGACTAAGAATAATACCAACCTGCTTATCCATTTCAATGATGTTGGAATACATCACACGAATATCGTTCCGTACGGCCTCCACATCCGGCAGGTACGGGGGTACCGGAACATCCAGATCGGCAGGGACATTCAGTACCCACTCCGATGAATCAATACGGTCTCCCCACTTGAAATCCTGAACTCCATCCGGAAAATCCCGGTTGTACCTGAGATTTATTTTCATGGGCGGACCAAAAAACTGGCTCTCATGGGTGATTACAAAATTAAAGATGGAAAAGAACGGCATCCCTTCCGGGCCGTGCCGCCAGTGAGCACGAATTCCCGACTCATCCCATGCGGTTACTGTTTGGGTGAACTGATAATCCGTTTTCGCATTATTAGTGCAGTAATATCCATTCATCCGCATAATCTCACTCATCATTTTTACCTCAGGGGGTGGTACCACTTCGTAGGAAATAAGCCCCAACTCCTCCAGATATGAAGTGCGTGTACGCATGTTGTGAGCTCCGGCACTGGTTGGATATACACCGGTAGCAAGTGCAAAACGGCTCGGTGCGCATACCCCGGAAGGAGAATATACGTTGGTATAACGAATGCCTTCCTCCGCCAGCCGGCTCAGGTTCGGCGTCCGGATCGTGGAGTCTCCGAATGCAGAAATGTAGGGACTCATATCTTCGGCTACAAGCCACACGATGTTGGGCCTGGCAAATGTCAGGTCAGGTATTTCGTTTATTATATTGCCCGTTTCAGTAACGGGTGTGCAGGCCGTTAAAAACCATCCTGTAAACAGTAGTAGTGATAAGAGATTCCATTTCATAATACAAACGATCTAGCTATGTGAATGTAAGTAAATATTCCGTTGGTTCAAATCATTTATTGTACAACTCAATAAAGGTAACCATCTGTTATTTCCAGGTCAATATCACTTATTTTTCGATTTCAGAGAAAAATACCAGGTCAGCATTCGCTTTAATAAGTATACATGCTATGATCATTATAATAGAATTAAGTTACGTGTAGTAAGGTTTATCGGTAAAAAAATTCAACTGGACCTGAGATTTACAAAACTACCTGAAAAAGAGTGCTTGATGGAGCCGGATAAAGTAGCTGATCCTGCAGAGAAAGGGTCGTTAGAATATTATAAGCGATAGAAGCATAAAAACTGTGAAATTAAACTTGTAAATCAGAATATTTAATAAATTGATCTTAAAACCTTAACTTAACAAGATGAACACATCACGTAGAATATTTTTGAAAAAAAGCGCCCTGGCAGTAGCTGCCACGACCGTTTTGCCACGTGCCCTTTTTGCGACCGGAGAGCAGGAAATATTAACAGGGATCCAGCTTTATTCCATCCGCGACGACATGAAAAAAGATCCGCTTGGTACATTAAAACTATTGGCTGAAATGGGCTATACCAACGTAGAACATGCCAATTATGCCAACCGGAAGTTTTACGGATATTCCGTTTCGGAATTTAATAAAATACTGAATGATCTGGGAATGAAAATGCCCAGCGGACACACCGTACTTGGAAAAGGGCACTGGGATGAATCTAAAAAAGATTTTAGTGACGATTGGAAATATACGGTCGAGGATGCGGCTGCTGCCGGCCAACAGTACGTTATCAGCCCCTGGTTAGATCAATCTCTTCGTGAAAATTACGATGACCTGAAACGTTACATGGATGTATTTAACAAATGCGGCGAATTATGCAATAAGTCAGGCATGAAGTTCGGCTATCACAATCACGATTTTGAATTCAGCCAGAAACTCAACAGTGAGACTGTTTATGATATCATCCTTACGAATACCGACCCTGATCTGGTAACGCAACAACTGGATATCGGCAATTTATACAACGGGGGTGCAAATGCCATCGAGGTGCTAAAGCAATATCCCGGCCGCTTCGAGTCGATGCATGTGAAAGATGAAATAGCAAGTGAAGGATCGGATGGCAAGTACGAGAGCACGATTCTTGGCGAAGGTATAGTGAATGTGAAGGAAGTCCTTGATTTTGCGAAAAAATCTGGTGGTACACGTCATTTTATTATTGAACAGGAATCTTACCAAGGGCTAACTCCAATGCAATGCGTAAAGCAAGATCTTGAAAACATGAAGAAATGGGGATTTTAAGCCGACAAGACCTTGGAATTTTGAATTTTAGTATAATCAAACTACCATGAAAAAAACAAAAAACCACATTTCAAGAAGGGGTTTTCTTAATAAAGGCACCCTCGCCGCCGGTTCTTTTTTTATTGTTCCACGTTTCGTACTTGGCAATGGGTATATCGCCCCAAGCGATAAACTTAATATTGCAGCCATTGGCGCGGGAGGAAAAGGCAGGTCAGACATCATGAACGCCTTTAATAAAGGGGTGGAAAACGTTGTGGGCCTCTGCGACATTGATACCGCAATGTGCAGTGATGCAGTCAAACAATTTCCAAATGCAAGATTCTATCATGACTTTCGCGTCATGCTGGAAAAAATGGACAAAGATATAGATGCGGTTATAATATCTGCACCTGACCATGTGCATGGTGTTGCCGCCATGACAGCCATGCAATTAGGAAAACATGTATATGTACAAAAACCGCTTACCCATAATATTTATGAGGCCAGGCAACTAACGGAAGCTGCCCGCAAGTACAAAGTAGTAACCCAGATGGGTAACCAGGGGGCTTCAAACCCTGCACAATCTCAACTGGTGGAATGGTTTAATAAGGGGGTTATCGGAAGTGTTCATACCGTGCACGTATGGACCAACAGGCCTGTATGGCCGCAAGGTATTCCAGTACCCTCTGATAAGCCACCATTACCGGAACAAATCACATCAGAAGACTGGGATTTGTTTATTGGTCCCGCGGATTATGTGGACTACCATCCACTTTTCCATCCCTTCAAGTGGCGTGGGTGGTGGAATTTTGGGACAGGAGCACTGGGTGATATGGGCTGCCACCTGATTGATTCACCTTTCAGGGTTTTGCAGCTGGGTCATCCTACAGAAGTGGAATGTAGTGTCGGACAGGTATTTACACGGGACTGGGTACCGGAATACATCCCCGAAGGTTGTCCACCATCTGCCACCATTCAGATGAAATTTCCCGCCACATCTAAAAATAGCTCCGAAGTTACATTTAACTGGTCTGATGGCGGTATTCGCCCCTTTCACCCCGAGCTTATTCCGGCTGATGACTGGCTGGGTGAACCTGGAAGTGGCAATGGGGTAATAATGATCGGTACAAAAGGGATAATGACGTGTGGAACCTACGGTACCCGACCACAGGTTTACCTGAAAAATGGCGATAAGCTTACAATGCCAGAAGACTATAAAGTGGATAATCCGAACGTGGGTCTTCCAGAGTACGGGCACCAGGTTTCCTGGACACAGGCATGCAAAGCAGGATTCGGAAGCAAGGAACACAAAGCGCTGACCTCTTCTTTTGATTATGCCGGACCATTAACAGAAACTGTCATTATGGGCAACCTGGCTATTCGAAGTCATATGACCTCCAGTGGGGAAAGCGAGCGGGGACGAATGCAGTTTGATGGTCGTAAAAAGCTACTTTGGGATGGTGAAAACATGAAGATCACCAATTACGATGAGGCGAATGCCTTTGTAAGCCGAAACTACCGTGAAGGCTGGAAGCTGATCTGAGGGAATTATGCGGTATTCGTAGCCAACGGCTAAAAAAATGATTTACTGAAAAGCGGATTATAGAAAGTTTAACCTGTGTTGCCAGATCTGTTTGCTGCCAGGAACTCTGAAAAAATATTCGGGTTGAAAAAATCAGGGGATCTTTCATGAACTACATGGGTATAACTATACGATCGAAAAGGAGCATTATAGCTTATACTTTGTTAGTGGTTAATTTTCTTTTATCTGAAACTCTGGATTATAGATAAATCCAATAATATTTCCCCAAGTATCCTTAACCGTGGCTATCATAATATCTCCTTCTACATTTTTGAGGCTCTTCATGTGCTTCCGCTCCCAATCTAATATCATTAGCTCCCGATACGCCATCTTATTCATTTTTCTTAAAATCCGCCTCCATGAGAATCCATGTATTGGGATCCAAAATAATACTATCTGGTTCCGAAACTACATTAATTGTAAAAAAGTTTGACCTTTCATTTACTTGAACAATTTCAATCTGTGGATCGTATTGACCAGCAAAATAGATGCCAATTTCAAGCGGCATTTTGAATAAGCTACCATCGTTTTGTACCTGATCAAGTTTAATCTTGACACGACTCTCATCAGCATCGAACTGCCAGCTTCCTGCATATTTTAGTGTGCCACCTTTGTATAACCACTGTTGAAAAAAAGTAGATAAATCTATACCAGATACTTCTTCCATTTCGCTACGAAAATCATCTGTGGTTGCATTGGAATTTCGATATTTGTGGTAATACGATTGAATTCCCTTCCAGAAATTATCCGTACCTATAACTCCGCGCAACATATGTAAAACCCAGCTCCCCTTTTGATAAGTCTGCGAACTGGTCACTTTTTGCATATCTTTCAGGTTGTCGTGAACAATACGGTATTCGCGATTTTTCTCATAAAAAGTATTTACTCTTTCCTTACTTGATATGAGACCTTCTATAAATGCGTCACGCCCGTACTGATGCTCGATAAATAGCAAAGTAAAGTATGTCGCAAATCCTTCACTTAACCAAACATCATCCCAATCATATTCGGTCACAGCATTCCCAAACCATTGATGGGCAATTTCATGAATGATCACATTTCTCCAACGCACGCTTCTTTTTCCAGTAACCGAATTTTCGCCGTAAAAGATAGCAGAAGCAGCTTCCATCCCACCCCCAACACTATTGGACTGGATGTTGGCTAATTTTTCATATGAATATGGGCCGATGTAATTGCTATAAAAATCAAGGACATTTTTCGTCGGTTCCGCAAAATCGTAAAAACCAGCATCACGATCCTGATGGTAAACCCAGGTTTGGATGGATTTTCCTTCAAATTCATCAACATATTGAACTGCAAAGCGGGCAACTCCTAGCACAAATAGCCAAGGAGCGATCGGTACGGATTGCTTCCAGTGGGTGAGTCGTTTTCCTCCGGGTATATCCGTCTCCTCAACTATTATCCCATTGGATACTACCTGGTAATGATCTGGGGCCGTAACGATAAATTCGCACATAGCTTTATCATAAGGGTGATCAATAGTCGGCAGCCAATTGCGCGCTTTGTCAGGCCAGTTGTCACTGAAAAATGTGCGATCTCCATATTTGTTATTGGCGATCTTGAGCCCGGCTGTGGGTATTCCGTTATAGGTGATTGTATATTTGCTGCGTTGATTCACAGTCGAAGGTGCATGCAGCTTTATATATAGCACATTATTTTCATGTCTGTAGGTAAGTGAATTGCCATTTGAAATTATGCCACTTACATGCATGCCTTTGTTTTTCAATTCACTGGATACGTTTGTTAAATCAAGCCTAAGATATTGAACCCCTGCACTTAGAAAACGTACATCAATTGTGGCCTCACAGATAATTTCATCTGTATCATCTGATAAATCAATTTTAAAAACGTAGTTGATTGCATCGATATTGGGATTTTTCGGATAGTCGTCAGTGAACGAGAATGCAGATTTCGGTAAATGGGTGATTAAAAATAATGCAATCATTAACATTTTCTTCCGATATCTCATATTCAAAATCCTTACGAGGTTAATTAACCATGCACTTTTTTATAAAATATCATATACTTAAAAATTATTCAATACTATTTTTTGATGGGTAACGACAATGGAGGACGAAATTGGATCACTCCATTTTCTTTCATCATGCGCTCAATATCATCTAATTTTGAGGGAACAAAAGCGCTCAAATTTTCAACACCATCTGAAGTCACAACCGCAACATCTTCCATTCGAACATATAGTTTTTCTTCCGGGATCCAAATCATTGGATCAATGGTAAAAACCATTCCTGGCTGCAATGTCACGCCCCGGACTCTTCCAACGTCATGGACAGCCATACCGACGGAATGTTGAAAATGGCCACGAAAATTCAATCCTTCTTTTACAGCTTTTAGATGCGACGGCTTCTCAAATGTTTTACCAATTAGGTATTTCTCCATATCCTTTGCGGCTAAATCGAGTACATCATTCGATGTGATTCCCGGTTTTACATATTTGAAAAGCGCATCTCGGTATGCTAAAATATAATTGCACAATTGGCGTTGAGATTTACTGTATTTGCCAT
Source organism: Bacteroidota bacterium (assembly GCA_022571715.1). Taxonomy (GTDB): domain Bacteria; phylum Bacteroidota; class Bacteroidia; order Cytophagales; family Cyclobacteriaceae; genus SZUA-230. Next base: position 25,658 of record JACZXH010000046.1, read on the forward strand.
TTACAGGCCACATGCGCGTGACGTCACTTGTATAATAATGATAATCCGGTGCATAATCCATCAATACAAGATCGCCATCATTAAGTTTGTCCGTTTTATGGAAATAATGTCCCATCCATGCATTGGTACCACCTCCAATAATAGATGCATAACCATCACCTCTTGCTCCATTCAAAAAGAATATATACTTCGCAGCTGCATCCAATTGATATTCATAGATACCAGGTCTGGTTGATCTCATAGCTTCGATGATGGCCAGACCGGCTATTTCGGTTGCTTTACGAATGATTTCGATTTCTTTTTTACTTTTAATCAGTCTCATTGCATCCAATATGGGTGAAAGATCACGAATTTCAAATTGAGGCGATCGTATATTTAATAAGTGTCGAAATCGTGCTTCGCGGGTAGGTCGTCCATCCCATGGATCTGAGGAACGTCGGGCCTGGCCACGTAGCAATTCATCGCGGCTATCCATCCCGGTTTCAGCCGGATTTAATGGCGTAAATAACAAAGGTGCTGGTGGCCGGATTAATCCAGTGCCAACCAAATCGATAGATAAAAACTCCACACCACGCACTTGATTAACACCAGTTAGTTTTTTGATTATATCAACATCTTCAGCAGATAGTATTTTGCCTTCACCACGCTCTCTTCCTGCATCCCTGTGTGGCAGGTATATTGTTGCTGTTTTATTGCGTCCGTTTAATAACAAATAGGCATGTGCAGTTTCAAGTCCGCACAAGTAGTAAAAACTATTCGATTGCCGGAAAACACTAAAGTCAGTTACACCACTTGCCCCTTGAAGCAGCGCAATTGCATTATTACCAATCTTGTCAAATATATTTGCCCGACGTGCAGTAAAATCATCAACCGTGAAATCTGTCTGAAAGTAGTATTTATCTTGGGCAAAAGCATAAGCTGGAGCCATTAAAAACAAGACCAATTGGTACACTGCAATTCTTTGTTTCATATCCAGTATTATGTGTTTTTTTATCAATATTACAATTTTCTTCAAACATTTTATTTGACAAAATGTATTCTAACCATGGATAGCGTGTTATGGGTAAACCGTAACCAAACAATCCTTATTGTTATAATATTTGTAAATGACACATATACTTTCCTTTCCGATACGTATTTATCCAGCTTAGTGATTAGTGTACGAGCTACCATAGCATACCTGTGTGATAATCTCGAACCAGCAGGTAAAATTGATTGTTGGTTCCGGAAAATTACCTGGTACAACTTCAGGAAAAATAGTGATGAATTAAGAATAGATTAACCCGCAGTACATCATGTGTTGAAGAAAGTAAAATAACGACTAACAATACTTCGCTTTTTCTTTCAGTTTGGCTTCTATGGCCTTTCCGGTAGGTGTGGCTGCAAGTCCACCAAGACCTGTACATGTCAGTTCATGTGCCATCATATCGCCCACTTCCTTCATACTTTGAACAACCTCATCAAAAGGGATCAGGTCTTCGTAATTGGCTAGCGCCATATTTGCACATGAGAGTGCATTGGAGGCCGCCATTACATTTTTACCTAAACAAGGTGCTTCCACTCTGTTACCGATGGGGTCGCATATAATGCCCAATGAATTTTGTAACGCCAGTGAAGAAGCGGCAATACATTGCTCCAGCTTGCCATTCATAAGCGTTACTAAGCCGGCAGCCGCCATAGAACCACCCGCCCCTGTTTCAGCCTGACAACCTGCTACTTCTGCTGCAAAAGTAGCATGCTCTGAAATAAAAATGCCCATCATGCCAGAAGCAAGCAATGCCTCAACAACTTCGTCTTCTGAGCGTTCCATTACGTTCGCTGCCCCAAGGATTACGCCCGGAAGTGTACCGCAAGAACCTGCTGTAGGGGCCGCTACAAATACACCCATGGAGCTTTTCACCTCCATCATAGCTGTTGTGTAAAGTATAATTGTATTTAGTATTCCGCCATCCAGTAACGTATTTTCCTCCATTTTATCCTTGAATCCAAGAGATTGAACAGGCAAAATGCGATCTTCATAGTAGGTACCTTTCAATCCTTCTTCAATTCCTCCCTGCATAATTCTAACTATAGATCTCATCTTTTCAAACACTTCATTATCAGAGATTCCACCCCTCGAGCTCTCATAGCGCAAAGCCAATTCCCAAAGCTCCAAATCTTCAGACAGCCCTACAGTAACCATGTCTTTACAGAATAAAAATGGTACTTTCAGATCTTTTCTGGAAAGAACAGGAACTACAGGTCTTAGATGACATACATTGGTTACACCCGGGATTGCTTCAATTTTGCTGATGATTTCTTGTGTATATGGAATTGCACTTTTTATTTCTATGAAGCTCGAATGAGTAATTTTGAAATCAAAGGCGACAACAGGAAGTAAACTTTCAATAATGTCCAGGTTATTACCATAAATGAGTAACTCATGATAGTCACCATTTATACTCACTTTTGATCCGTCAATCTCCTGAATCTCAATCATGCCACCACCTGTACTGATTGCAGACATAGTATGGGTAAGGGATGGATTGCTAATGCTTATTCTGTAATTATTTGGATGTTTTGCCCCATAGCTCAGATAATTCACTTTGATATTGATACCAGTTTCTTCAATACTTTCCTTGTATTTTATCATACGTTCGTCATCTGTCTGCCAGCCAAGCAGGCCACCATAAAGGCCCATATCAGCTCCCTGGCTTTCATGGGTTGTAACCAAAGAGCCATTGGGATCATAGTCAATGACTACATTGGTAATTACACCTTTCATCAGGTCACGTAATAGCAAACCAATTCTGCAGGCGGCTGCACTATGAGAACTGGAAGGTCCCCTCATTACAGGACCTATTACGTCGTTGAAAATGCTGGATATTGACATCCGTTCTTGGATTAGACCAATAAATATATAGCTTTCGAAACAAACCAACAATTGAATATCTTAAAAGAAGCCCCAGCTGGTGCAAGTTTGAAACGTCAGCTCATTTATAAAAACAATGTATTCGATGCTGATTGCTATGTATCACTCAATTACATCTGCATCTGTATTTTATCTGAGTAACCGAAAGAACAGTCGGGATTATCTTTTCCGAGTAACCACCTATGTCTACTTCTCTTAGGCATTACATTCATCTCCAACTTTTATTTAGTCAACAAAAGTTTGGTAGAAACCTACATTAAAAATAGTCAGGAAGGTTATTACCTAAACTGTGCGATTCAGGGGAGATGAGAAGTGCTAATGACTTATGCTTTTCACTATTTTTTATATACAGTGTTATCCAACGTTTATTTCAGCATTTCAAGATACTCATTCATTTCCGCTTTTTCCCATCCCAATTAGGACCTACTGAAGCATAAATGATTTCGTTATTTTTATCAACCACATAAGTTGCAGGAATCGGTAGAAAAGATTCCTACCTTTATTCGAAAGGAAAACCAATCGATGATTACGGAAATAGAGGTAAACAAGCCAGAACCTATTGCGTCAGGGAAAAAAACAGAGTCGTTTAAACGGGGGACGGATGTTCAGCTTACGATTGAAGCATTAGAGGCTGGTAAATCCATATTAATAACAGAATTTTATAATAATGGATTGTCACTTCTTCAGGAGTTACAGACGCATCTGAATAGAAAATTTCCGAATAAGTCTTTTCAGGAACAACGCGAGTTTAGGTTAGAATATCATAAGCTGTCAAATCTTATTTTAATAGAAATTGTAGGTCATAAATTGGCAGTAAAGAAGTCTCCTAGGATCGGCTGGTTAGAAAAGCTTTATCCAGAAACTAGTGATTTCTTGCTATCATTTCCTCAAATACAAGGACTAAATAGTGCTTGGCAGTGGTACCTTAATGGGATTTCTATTCCTGTACTGCGAAATAAAATACATCCATATTACGGTACTTACTTTCCTACACGATTCGAGCACTTGAAACTTTTTGACAATTGGTTGAAACGTTACAAAGGACCTAAAAAGTCAGCAATAGACGTTGGGTTTGGGAGTGGAGTACTTTCTTTGCAAATGATAAAACATGGTTTTCAAAAGGTTTTTGGGACAGATACAAATCCCAATGCGATTGTTGGATTAGCAGAGTTTATGGGAGATACAAAGTTGTCTCGAAAGATAGAATTAGACTTTGGGCATCTTTTTGGCAAGTGGGAAAAACAGACTGAACTGATTGTTTTTAATCCTCCTTGGTTGCCGAAATCTCATGATCTGGATAGAATTGATGAAGCTATTTACTACAATGAAAACCTATTCCCTGATTTTTTTGCAGGAGCAAAACAAAGGCTTTTACCTGAAGGAAAGCTTGTGCTCATTTTCTCGAATTTAGCTCAAATAACAAATGTGACAAAAGAGCATCCGATAGAGATGGAACTAGCCGAAGGTGGGAGATTTCAATTGGAAAAATGTTTAAAAAAATCCGTGAAAGCTGCTTCTAAAAAAACAAAACGAGATCAGCACTGGAGATCTTCCGAAGAAGTAGAGCTTTGGGTGCTCACGAATAAGTAAGTTTTGAAGTATTAAACTGGCAATCTTGAGGCGAATTAAGCGATTTGTAGGATTGGCGGATTAACCAAGCAAAGAAAAACCAAAGGGCCAGAGTTGACTTGGCTTTATGCATCGTGTCACCATTCAAGCACATGAAATCTGATTTTTATTTTTTCTTAATTTTCTTCGGAACATTTATTGAATGTTGGGTAACGGTCTTAATAAAGCGCGTTTTTATGCGCCTTTATTTGTTGTGTGTGCCTTGAATGGTAAATATATTAAAGTTCTTTGAGCAATTAAAGAAAGTCCAGAGGGTGTAAGTCCCTTATGCGCTGGGGTCGTGCCTGGAAGCATTAGT
>JACZXH010000106.1 GCA_022571715.1 Bacteroidota bacterium
GCAAAGCAAGTACTATGTCAGGTAATAACGAACTCACTGCAGGAATGAATGGTGTTGCCGGATCGGTTAATATCATGCTTGCCTATTATGACAATGCTGTAAAGGAATTGTCAGGTTCAGAAGAAACTTCGGTTAATATGTTTAACAAAGGACTTGCTTACATCCTCACAAAGGATTATCAAAATGCAGTTACATCATTTGGGGAGGCAGTTGATCTTGATGATGGAAATGCCAAAGCATATTATGGAATGGCTGTTGCCCATGCCAGAATGAACAACGGTTCAAAAGCTTCTGAAATGATAAAAAAAGCAGTTGATAACGATGCTTCGCTAAAAGAAAGAGCAGCAACTGATCTTGAATTTGCCAACTTTGCAGGTTCTGCAGAATTCATAGATGCGTTGAAATAGCGCATATAAATAAATCATTAAAAACCCTGGAAAAAACACTTCAGGGTTTTTTTTTGGCTCTCTTGATTATTTACGCAAATCTGTCATTATTGAATTCAAGCCACGGTATTATTACTTTTTGAATACATTTTTTTATTACAACCGATTATCTATTTTTGCTGATCGTATTTAAACCAGGTTATCCAGCATAGCATAAATGAGAGAAATACAATTCAGAGAAGCCTTGCGTGAAGCAATGAGCGAAGAGATGAGAAGAGATAAAAATATATTTCTCATGGGCGAAGAAGTTGCAGAGTATAATGGTGCGTATAAAGTAAGCCAGGGAATGTTGGATGAATTCGGACCTGACAGAATCATCGACACCCCAATAACCGAACTTGGTTTTACCGGCCTTGGAATCGGTGCGGCTATTAACGGATTGAGACCTATTATTGAATTTATGACTTTTAATTTTTCGTTGGTTGCAATCGATCAAATCATCAACTCTGCTGCTAAATTGCTCTCGATGAGTGGGGGGCAATTCAACGTACCTATCGTATTCCGCGGAGCAACAGGAAGCGCAGGACAGCTTGGTGCCCAACATTCGCAGAATTTTGAAAGCTGGTATGCAAACACACCCGGGCTCAAAGTGGTGGTTCCCTCTAATCCATATGACGCCAAAGGGTTACTCAAAACAGCTATACGTGATGATGATCCGGTAATATTTATGGAATCAGAGTTGATGTACGGAGATAAAATGGAAGTTCCTGAAGAGGAATACCTGATACCCCTAGCACAGGCAGATGTAAAAAAAGAGGGAACTGATGTAACAATCGTTTCATTCGGTAAAATAATGAAAGTTTCGCTTGCTGCCGCTGATGCATTGCAAAAGGAAAATATTTCTGCAGAGGTTATCGATCTGAGAACAGTAAGACCTGTTGACTACGATTTAGTTGTGCAATCTGTTAAAAAAACAAACCGGCTGGTGATCGTTGAAGAAGCCTGGCCGTTATCTTCAATATCAACAGAAATTGCATACCACATTCAAAAACACGCATTTGACTACCTCGATGCTCCCATTCAACGTGTTACCAGTATGGATGTACCGCTACCCTATGCGCCTACTATAATTGAAGCCATTTTACCAAATGTGAAAAGGACCCTGGAAGCCGTAAATGCCGTCATGTACAGGTAGGCTTCTGACCAGGTTTCGTATTCACCTTCATCCGATACACAGGTTAGTTTTTCACGAAATTCATACCGGCAGGGCTTCTTTTTGTGTTACTCATTTGGTTCATGGATTTCATCATCTTTCGCATTTCACCAAACTGTTTCATAAGCTTATTCACTTGTTGAATTGATGTTCCACTGCCAGTAGCAATTCTTTTTTTTCGACTGCTATTGAGTGAGTCAGGATTAGCTCGTTCAAAGGGCGTCATTGACCGGATAATTGCTTCTATGGGTTTGAATGCTTCGTCATCCACTTCCATACCTTTAAGCGCTTTGCCCATCCCCGGGATCATCCCCATAATATCTTTCAGGCTGCCCATTTTCTTTATCTGCTGGAGTTGTGAAAGAAAATCCTCGTAGTTAAATTGGTTTTTCCTGATTTTTTTGGTGAGTTTACGGGCTTCATCTTCATCGAAGGCATCCTGGGCTTTTTCCACCAATGATACGACGTCGCCCATACCAAGAATTCTTCCTGCCATTCTGTCCGGATGAAAGAGATCCAGTGCATCCATTTTCTCACCTGCACTGACAAATTTAATGGGTTTGTCCACCACAGTCCGGATCGACAAAGCTGCTCCTCCCCTGGTATCGCCATCAAGTTTGGTAAGTACCACGCCATCAAAATCAAGTTTTTCATTAAATGTTTTAGCTGTATTTACCGCATCCTGACCTGTCATAGCGTCCACAACAAACAGTGTTTCCGAAGGGTTGAGAGCCTCTTTAAGTGCGCTGATCTCCTTCATCATCGGCTCATCCACTGCAAGCCGGCCTGCGGTATCAACAATTACAACCTTAAACTGATGTTTGCGGGCATGCTGCATGGCACTTTTTGCAATCTGAACGGGATCTCGGTTTTCGGCTTCCGAATAAACTTCGGCTCCAACCTGTTCACCCAGCACTTTTAATTGCTCAATCGCCGCAGGGCGGTAAATATCACAAGCAACAAGCAGCGTTTTTTTTCCTTCACCAATTATCTGGTTTGCGAGTTTTCCTGCAAATGTGGTTTTACCAGAACCCTGAAGGCCTGAGATCAGTATAATAGCAGGATCGCCTTTTAATTGCATCGGTACGTTGACGCTGCCCATCAACTGCGTAAGTTCTTCCTGTACGATCTTGGTAAGTAATTGCCCGGGCGAAACCGCCATCAAAACGTCCCTTCCCATGGCTTCTTCCCTAATCTTATCCGTAACTTCCTTTGCTACTTTGTAATTTACGTCGGCATCTATCAATGCACGCCGTATTTCTTTAACTGTAGCAGCAATGTTTATGTCGGTTATTTTACCATGACCTTTGAGGTTTTTGACCGCCTGGTCAATTTTATAGCTGAGATTTTCGAACATCCGTAATTGAAAATTTTTGCAAAGTTAATAATATTTGATTCTCTACTTTATCATAGTTTTGAACTTTGTCAAAGAATTTGAGGATATTGCCAACCCGATTGCAAAAGAATACATTTTACTATGTTTAATATAGATTTTAAAAAACAAATACTGCCGCATGCTGTGGCTGTATTCGTTTTTCTGATCATCACCGTTGGATATTTTAATCCTGTATTTTTTGAAAATAAGGAGATTTCACAATACGATATTCTGCAATGGGAAGGCAGCGCCAAAGAGCTGATTGATTTCAGGAAGCAGACCGGCGAAGAAATGCTTTGGACCAATTCGATGTTCAGCGGTATGCCCGCCTACCTGATCAATGTGAAATGGAGTGATAAACCCATCGAATATCTTCATCGAATATTTACATTTGGCCTGCCCCATCCTGTCAGGATGATATTTGCCTCCTTTCTTTCATTTTATATCCTGCTGGTTGCTTTTGGCGTACGGTCCTACCTGGCTATCGGTATTTCTGTTGCATTCGGACTCTCTTCATTTATGCTCATTGGTATTGCAGCCGGCCACAATGCCCGGATTGGTTCCATCGCCTATATTCCTATGGTCATGGCAGGTATCCATGTTACCATCACAAAATCCAAGTGGGCAGGTTTTGGCATCACTACCACTGCCATGGCGCTTCACCTGCGCCTCAACCACCTGCAAATGACCTATTATATGCTTCTGATGGTACTTGTTTATGGTATGGTTATGCTGTACTACGACTGGAAATCTGGGCAATTAAAAGCGTACTTTATCAATATCGGCGTACTTGCCGCTGCCATTCTGATTGCCATTGGCAGCATGTTTGGTGAGCTATGGGCTACTTATGAGTATGGAAAATTCTCCATACGCGGTAAATCCGAGCTGGCTGCTGACATTGCTACCGGCACCGATGACGGACTTAAGATCGACTACGCTTTTCATTACAGTAACAGTGTTTTTGAACCTGTCACACTCATCATTCCAGATTTTATGGGTGGTGCAAGCGCTAATTTTCTTGTATCCGATCCGGATTCTAAAACATATGCGGCACTCAGGCGTGCTGGCGATCAGCAAACCGCCAATCAGCTTGCCAGATTGTCCGGCAGCTATTGGGGAAAACAGCCGCTGACAGCGCCGTACTATGCCGGTTCAATCATCGGGTTCTTCTTTATTCTGGGAATAATTGTAGCTGACAAAAAATTAAAAATATGGCTGCTGATTACATTTTCACTTGGTGTGATATTGTCATGGGGTAGTAATTTTCAAACGTTCAACTATTTTATATTTGACTACTTTCCGGGTTACAACAAATTTAGATCTGTAACTTTTACGATTATCATGGCCATATTCAGTATGGGATTGCTGGGTGGTATTGGTTTGGAAAAAATATTCCGGTCTGAGTTTGGAAAAAATGTTCAAAAACAACTGTTAACGGCATTTGCTATAACTGCAGGTATTTGTTTGCTGCTTATTGGCTCGGCAGATATGATTAATATGCAGTCTCCGGTTGACAGCCAGTTGCCGGTATGGTTTGTAAAGGCGCTCGAATCTGATCGCGCATCACTGCTTCGCGCCGATGCCTTTCGTTCAATGGTATTTATAAGCATTGCCTTCGGAGTTATCTGGTTTATGTTTAAAAAAAGGATAAACATGCTTGCAGGATCGGCGGTTTTGGTCTTACTGATTACATTTGATATGTGGTCGGTAGGCCGGAGATATCTGAATGAAGATAATTTTGGTCGTAATCCAAAGCGGGTATACTTTACGGAAACAGAAGCAGACAAATACATCAAACAGGACCGTACGTTAAACTATCGTGTTTACAATCTTCTGAATCCATGGAATGAAGCCCGTACTTCATACCACCATAAGTCAATCGGGGGGTATCACGGGGCAAAAATAAGACGCTATCAGGACTTGTATGATCGTGTGCTGCAGCCCCAGACTCAACAACTCATTTCAATGTTGCAGGATGGTATTTCAGACTTCAGCAATCTGAGCATTATCAATATGCTTAATATCAGGTATTTTTATGCCGGAAATAATAAAACCGGCGTCATCCGTAATCCTTCTGCTTTTGGAAATGCCTGGTTTGTAAAAAATATCAACCCCATTCAATCTCCCGATGAGGAGCTGGAAGCTTTACAAACGCTGGACCTCCGCTCCACTGCAGTGATAGATATCTCGATTTTTCCGTTACAGGAAAGTAGTTTTGATGATTCTGGATCAATTAAACTCATCTCCTACACTCCAAATCAACTTACGTATCAGTGCCAGGCAAACGGGGAAGCGTTGGCTGTTTTTTCAGAAATTTATTATCCAAAAGGATGGATCGCTATGATTGACGGAAAGGATGCCGATATTATCAGGGCTAATTATGTATTGCGTGCACTGAAGCTACCCGAAGGCAATCATACTATTACGTTTACATTTAAACCAAAAGCATTTTTTACTGGAAATAAGATAACCGGAGTATTCAGCATATTTGTTGTAATCGTTTTACTCGGTTCTATTGTTCTCAGCATCCTGCAAAGACCACCCGCTACGAAATAAGTGAAGCGGGAACGAATCGCCGGCACGAAACTGAAGCTGACCGGGAGGTAGCTCCAGAAAGCCATCCGCAAGGAGCATATTGGCAAGATCACCCGATCCATGCCCAGTAACAGGGGTCGCTTCTATCTTCCCATGAGGAGTTACATGTATTTTTACCTGTAGAAAATACGTTAATTCAGGCTTAAACAGTACATCTTTGGTTAATCCAGCATAAAAACGTTTCGGGCTAATTGACAGGCATTTCTCAAACCACATTTTTACATAACGCTGAAAACACATAAACGTTGATACAGGATTACCTGGTAGAGCAAAAATAGTATTGTCCCCGGACCGCCCAAACCAAAACGGTTTTCCAGGACGCTGTTTTACCCCATGAAAAAACTTTTTTATACCCAGCGCTTCCAGTACACCCGGTACATAATCCAGCTTTCCTTTTGAAACACCCCCACTTAGGATCAATACTGGATATTCATTCATAATGGACTGCAGGCTTTGAAAAAGTGCATCTTTACTATCCGGAAGATGAAATGTTTCCGAAGCAATACCCAATCCGGTAAGTTCACTCTGGATGGAATACACATTGGATTTACGTATCTGATGCGCTTCAGGAACCTGGTTTACCTCTACCAACTCATCCCCTGTTGAAATAATGGCAACGCGGGGGAAATCATAAACCAGAACTTCCCACATACCTACCGAAGCCATCACTCCGATTTCAGGGGCAGCTATTACTGTTCCTTCCGGAATCAGCAAATCTCCTGCTTTCCGGTCTTCACCTTTATGGTGTACATTTTGATAAGGCACCACCGTGCTGCTCTGTATGGAAGCAATTCCATTTCCTTCCTTTTCCATGATTTCAATTTCCTCATACTGGATAACTGCATCGGTATTTTCAGGCAATATTGCTCCGGTCATAATCTCAATAGCGTTATCGTCATCCTCAAGTTTTGTACGAGTACTACCTGCTGGCTGGAGACGCTCAATTACGAAATTTCTAACTCCTTTTGTCCATGAAGATGCTTTTATGGCAATGCCGTCCATAGTTACCCTGTCAAATGGTGGAAAATCACGGTCGGCATATATATTTTCAGAAAGTAAATTGCCACTGGACAGAAGCAGAGACATTTTCTTTTTTTGAAATATTACAGCATTTTCTGCGATTATTCGTGTTGCTTCCGTTGTTGAAATCATTACATCCAATTTTATTGTAATTTTAAACCTGAAAACAGTCAATTCCAATCTCCGGTAAATATGTCTGACAAAATAACACATGTGGACCAGGCAGGGAACCCCCAAATGGTGGATGTTTCCAAAAAAATAGTGTCGCAGCGCAAAGCTGTCGCACGATGCCGCGTATGGCTTGGCCCCGAGGTTTTGGCGCATCTTAATGACGGGGAGATAACTACAAAAAAAGGCCCTGTATTTCAAACGGCTATCATCGCCGGTACAATGGGGGCAAAAAAAACTTCGGAGTTGATCCCTTTTTGCCACCCGGTAGGACTTGACAACTGTAAGATAGAAATCCGGGTAACAGACGAAGACGCTATAGTGGTATGTACGGCAGTTGTGGAAGCTAAAACCGGAGTGGAAATGGAAGCGCTTACAGGAGCTTCTGTGGCTGCACTCACCATTTACGACATGTGTAAGGCCTTATCACATGATATAGTGATCAAAGAGCTTAGGCTGATTAAAAAAACGGGTGGGAAAAGTGATTTTAACTACAGCGATTATGCATAATGCGCATAAAAAACATGCAACACTTATAAAACCACACATGGGCCGGTTCTCTGCTAAAGAAGTGTCTATACTGGGAACGCCGTGTGACAATATCCGAAAAATCGCATTTGATATCATTGCCTCACTGAGTAGTGCATATAAAATCGCGTATGTAGATGCGGATCATAAAGGTGCCAGCGAAGCGAAAAAAAGCGGATTTGATCCCATGTCAGCCATTACTCATGGCGGAATTATGCAATACACGGATAAAATCCATTTTAACCGGATTGACTGGAAAGAGGAGTTAAATCCGTTACGGCAAAAAAAATACTTTCTTGATCAGGATCTTGTTATCATAAATGGGAACCATTTCGACAGCGATTTGCAAATAGTAGTGATTGATGCCCGGAAGCCGCTTGAGAATAAACTTCATAAGCTCACACGGGTAGGTCTTATCCTTCTTGCTAACGCTGAAACCGATATCCCGGAATATCTAAAAGTACATATACCTGAATGGAGTGATATTCCTGTTTATCAGATCGGTGAACGTTTCAAAATCGAAGACTGGATAAAAAACATTCTAATAAAAAGGATGTCCGGGCTAAGCGGGTTGGTACTGGCAGGTGGTAAAAGCACTCGTATGAACAGCGATAAGACCCGGTTTAATTACCATGGAAAACCTCAACGGGAATTTATCTGGGATTTGCTGTCAGTTCATTGTGAAAAGGTGTTTTTATCTTGCCGCGAAGACCAGATAGGCGAGATTAGCTCCTCATTAAATCCCTTGCCTGATACTTTCACCGGATTGGGACCTTTTGGAGGAATTCTTTCTGCTTTCAGATCAAACCCAAATTCCGCATGGCTCACGGTAGCCAGTGATCTGCCGCTTCTCGATGAGGAGATGCTCCGATATCTTGTTGATAACAGGGATCCTTCAAAAACGGCGACTGCTTTCTGGGACCCCAAACATGAATTTCCCGAGCCGCTGATTACCATCTGGGAGCCACGCGCCTATCATCAACTGCTGTACTTTTTGTCATTAGGATATTCCTGCCCTCGAAAAGCGTTGATTAATAGCGATGTAAAGCTTCTGGACGCCCCTGATAAGGGAAAACTTCTGAATGTTAACTATCCGGAAGAATATGAAGCCATTTTAAAGGTTATTGTTGAAAACCGAAAGGAAAACGTATCATCTCCTTGATTGCGGATTGCATCATTGGCAGGAATCGTATGCGGCGCTCGAAAAAATATGCACACTCATCATCCAGGTTGAGACGATAAACTATACAGATCAAAGA
>JACZXH010000047.1 GCA_022571715.1 Bacteroidota bacterium
TTATACGGGGTGGTACTCCGGATCAGAACCTCGTACTGCTGGACGGCATGACTGTGTATAAAGTAGATCATTTTTACGGATTTTTTAGCGCTTTTAATCCCAATGCAATCAAAGATGTACAGTTATATAAAGGTGCTTTTCCGGCAAAGTACGGAGGAAGGCTTTCCGGTGTGGTGAACATGACCGGCAAGACCGGCAGTTTTGAAAATGCAACGGGAAGTATAAACCTTAATTTGATCAGCGCAGGGGGCTATCTCGAAATTCCGTTCTTTAATAAATTTTCTTTCCTTTTTGCAGGCAGGCGCTCGTTTACCGATATTTTGCAAAGCGGTCTGTACAATAAAATTACGGATAATTTTGCAGGCGACTCTGACATTCCCGGTGTGGATGACGAAACGAATATTACCGAGGTTGAGCCCGTATTTTATTTTTACGACTTGAACAGCAAACTATCATACCGGCCGAGTGAAAAAGACCTGATTACATTTAGTATATACAACGGCAAAGATTTTCTTGATAAATCAAGAGACCTTGACCGGAACCTACCTGGTAATATCCTGATATATGCGAATATTGCAGAAAAGGCAGCCTGGGGCAACAATGGGATGTCGGCAAGATGGTCGAGGCAATGGCGTCCCCGATTGTTTACTTCCATGCTTGTAGCGCGTTCGGAATATTTCAGTAAATACGAACGCGACGGTTTTCTTAAGGTTTCCATTACGGATAAAGATTCGGTGATTTTCTCGGGCAGCCGGCACACATTCGAAGACAACAGTGTAAAGGATCTGACATTCAGAGCTGATGCTGAATGGCAGTTCCTGCCCAGGCATAAACTAGATTTTGGTCTTTCACTGATCCAAACAAAAATTGATTACATAAATACCCGCGATGATTCCGTAACCATTCTTGCGCGTAACCAGAAAGCCGGCTATAACTCGTTTTATGTACACGAAAACTGGACGCTCAACCGGATTAAAGTTAGCGGGGGCCTCCGGTTATCTGACTACAAATACAGCGATAGACTATTCGTGGCACCAAGAATTTCCGTAATCTATAACCTGACAGATTCTTTAAAATTGAAAGCTGCTTATGGCAAGCATTTTCAGTTTGTAAACCGGATCATAAATGAGAATATTAGTGAAGGGTCCAGGGACTTCTGGCTTCTTGCCGACGGTGATCAGATAGGTGTGAGTAACGCTTCACATTATATTGCAGGAGTAAGCTATGAACGCGGGCAGTGGCTTTTTGATGTGGAAGCGTATTACAAAGATATGCAGGGCCTGTCTGAATTTTCGCTGCGATTTAGAAGGGGTATTGAGATTAATGCCGATGAATTGTTTTTTACAGGTAGCGGCATTGCACGCGGCATTGAATTTCTGGTACAGAAAAAACAGGGTATGTACACCGGTTGGCTTTCCTATACATTGGGCAGTATAATGCATACATTCGAAGCATTCAATTATGGAGAAGAATTTCCTGCCCTGCATGATCAGAAGCATGAAATTAAATGGGTAAATAGCATTGAGTTGAATGAATGGACTTTTGCCGCTACATTTATTTACGGTTCGGGCAAACCATATTCAGAACCGGAAGGGCAGTATTCGATAGAATTGCTGGATGGCAGGAAGTTCAACTATATCGGAATTGGGGCTAAAAACGGATCAAGACTTCCTTCCTATCAAAGGCTGGATTTATCGGCGCATCTTAAAGTCGAATTAGGAAAAGCTATCGGTGATATTGGGGTTTCAATATTCAATTTTCTGAACCACAAGAACATCTGGTATTATGCGTATGATTTCAGTCAGGATCCTGTGCTTATTACCGAAGTGACATACCTCGGATTAACCCCTAATGTATCATTTCAAGTAACTTTTTAGTGAAGATAAATACGTACATATCGCGTAATAAACATCTTCTGGCAGGAACCATTATTGCAGGGCTTATACTTTCCGGTTGTCTGGATGACAATCAGAAACCCATATCTGATAATTTTGTTGTCGAAGCATTTTTATTTGCAGGGGAGCCTGTCCGGAATGTAAAAATTAAAGAGATAATGCCGTTAGTCCCAGAAGAGGAAGATACAACAGAGAGGATTATTCCTGATGCTACGGTAATATTATCGGAGCAGGATCAGCAATATTTCCTCATGTTTGATCCTTCAACAGGAAATTATATTTATCCAGGTATTGATATTCATGTAAGTACGGGAGATTTATTCCGGCTGGAAATAAGGGTAGGGGATCGGATAGCAACTTCGGAAACCATAGTGCCTGAAAAACCAACAGGAGTTGAATTGTCTGAAAATATTATGGTAATTCCGCACCTGACACTAAGCCTTGGTTTGCGAGATCAGATCATTTCTTTATTTTTTAACGAACGAATTACCTTAAAGTGGGATAATCCCCGTGAAGAAAGTTACTTTGTTGTGATTGAAAGAAGGGAAACAACCCTTGATCCGATATTGCCTGAACAGGTTCCGGAGGAAGCCAAAACGTTATTGTCAAGCTTCCGGTTTATTTCTGAACCTTCGCAGGACTCTTCGTTTGAAATCATAGGGATAGCACTTGAGACGTATGGCAGGCATGTTGCAAAAGTGTACCGTGTAAACAAGGAATACGAAGATCTATTTAATAACCTGGAACAGGATTCCAGGGATCTTAATGAACCACCTTCCAATATTGTAAATGCGATTGGCATATTTACTGCTTTCGCTTTGGATAGCGTATTTTTTGAAATAAACAGAGAATAATGTTCATACATGGCAGAATATTACTTACGTACTTCAGAAAGGCCTTTCAGATTATAATTAAAACTTTTAATTCTGACGATACGCATTGCATGAATAACCCACAAGAATTAAGTTGGACATTAAAACATGTAAATGTTCGGGATAAAGTTTAATTTGGTAAGTTAATATTGAGTAATATTTGCGTATGAGTGAATTTATCCTGACCGATAAAGCGGTGCAGCATCAGGTTGCAAGCAACCAACTACTTGATAATTCTGATTTTAGTAAAATAAAAAACAGCGAAGATCTGAGAAATATTCTTACCAAATATAAAAGAGATATTTCCAAAGTGGAGTACAACATCAGTTACGAAGACCAGCTCCGCAAGCTCCAGGCGGAGCTTATCAAATTACAGTTCTGGATTACGAAAAACAAAATGCGAGTGGCGGTATTGCTGGAAGGCCGTGATGCTGCCGGCAAGGGGGGCGCTATCAAGCGGTTTGTAGAACATCTTAATCCTCGATCCATGCGATTGGTGGCACTTGCCAAACCTACAGAGCTCGAAAAAGGACAGTGGTACTTCCGTAGGTACATCAAAGAATTGCCGGATATATGCGAAATCGTATTTTTTGATCGCAGTTGGTACAACAGGGCGGTAGTAGAGCCGGTTATGGATTTTTGTGATGAGGATCAGTATCAGCGGTTTATGAGACAGGTATCCGAATTTGAAGACATGCTTTTCGAAGACGGGGTGCATCTTATTAAATTCTGGTTTTCAATTGATAAAGAAGAGCAGGCTCGAAGGTTTGCAGCCAGGAAACAGAATCCGCTTAAACAATGGAAGTTAAGTCGTGTAGACCAGAAAGGGCAAGATATGTGGGATAAATACACGTATTTTAAAGAACAAATGTTCAGTCGGACACATACCTTCTTCAACCCGTGGACAATTGTAAAAACCAACAAAAAAAAGGAAGCGAGGCTTGAGTCTATTCGGTTTTTGCTGTCAAAATTTGAATATACCGGAAAGTCGGAGGCAGCTACCAGGGTGCTTCCCGATCCCAATGTGATTATGCGTTTTCACAAGTCAATGTATAATAATGAGTAACCATGCCGGCTAAGTCTAAACAAATAAATATGGAAGCAGTTAATTTTTCTGAGGAGGATCTCAGATTGCTGAATTCCAATAAGGCGACTAAAATCATGCTTCAGGTGTCAGGTCAAATACAAACCGCAAACGTGCTTCGGTATGTAAAGTATGAAAGAGAACTTGAATTGCTTCAGGTGGAACTGATCAAAATGCAGAAGTGGGTTATCGAAAACAATCAACGTGCATGTATTTTGTTTGAAGGGCGTGATGCCGCCGGCAAAGGAGGTGCCATCAGAAGAATCACCCACCATCTTAATCCACGTAATTACCGCGTAATCGCACTGCCCAGGCCCACTGCACAGGAAAGAGGCCAGTGGTATTTTCAGCGATATATCAGTAAACTGCCTAATCCTGGTGAAATCGTATTTTTTGACAGAAGCTGGTATAACCGGGCTGTAGTTGAACCAGTTAATGAATTTTGCACGGATGAAGAATATATGCGCTTTATGAGTGAGGTAAATCATTTCGAAACTATGATTACCAATGATAGAATCATACTGATTAAATTTTATTTCTCCATATCAAGAGATGAACAGGAGCGGAGGTTTGCTCAAATAAAAAAAAACCCACTTAAAAGATGGAAAATGAGCCCTGTGGATGAACGCGCCCTGGAATTATGGGATGTTTATACCAAATACAAGGAACGGATGTTTAGCCATACCCACAATAAAGAAAATCCGTGGGTTGTAATTAAAGGCAACAGAAAAACTAAAGCAAGGCTTGATGTAATTAAATATATACTTGAAACAGTTCCATATAAATGATTGATTTATTGTTATATAAAATATGTCTTAATTAATTTTAAGGCATTACTAAGAATTTAATGAGGAACGGATTTATAAATCGATTGCGTAAATGCTAAATAAATTTTTTATAGAGAAGGATATTCGGGAATGAATATTCAAAATGAACAATAAATAATATTTACGTATTCATTCATTTACGTGTTTACCTATTTGATCATTTCCTTTAAAATAATAGTAGAACCAATTTTAAATCTTCCAATTAGTTAAATTCCACAGTGTAGTCTTTTGGTTTTGATGAATTAGTCATTAAGCTAATTGTGGTGGCAGATAATTGGGGTTTGAAAAACCTGTATTCACAGTCATGCATTCCTGAAATCAGTTTAATCAAGAGAATTAATATGTAGTTTTATGCATGACTCACTTCCACAAACAAAATTGAAAACGAAACCTATATGCGCAACAACTACTACTTATTTAATACGCAGACCGGATAATATAATAGTGAAAACAGGTAAATTAATAAACAAACAAAATGATCAAACAAATGAGAATATTGAATTTAGCTGTCCTGATTTTATTGCTGTATGCTTGTCAATCGTGTCGGTCCGGCACAGGAAATGAAGAAATTGATAATAAAGGTCACTTGAACTACGATTTAATCGCGAATAAGTTAATAGAAAGAGCAGCACTCAAAAGCAACGAAAATGTATTACTTGTCGGCTCTCCAGGCCGATTTGATCCACTAATAACGTTGCTAGTTGAAGCAATAAATAAAAGCGGATCAAAATATCTTGGTACAATCAGTGTGAATGATACTTTTCCGGAGTCGTGGCAAACATCGTTTACAAAGGATACTTCCGGAAAAAATAAAAATGAGCTCCGGATATTGTTTGAAATTGTAGATATAGGAATAATGCTTCCTGGCGCAACACCAGCTGATTTGCCATATGGAGTCTTGCAGGAACAATTAGAACGAGGCAAAGGACGTACGATCCATTTCCATTGGACGGGTGCCTATGACCTCAATGGACGACTTCTTGATATGAACAACGAGAAAGATCTCTTTTACCAGAGGGCGCTTTTAGAAACAGATTATGGCGCGCTGGCAACTCATCAAAGAGAATTTGAAGAAGCAATGCGCAATAAAATTGTACGGGTTACCACACCTGCCGGAACGGATATCAGCTTCTCAATAGGCAAACGGCCGGTAACCAGGCAGGATGGTGATGCTTCGGCTGAGCAGGCGACACAGGCCCGCAACCTGATAGACCGTGAAGTGGAACTGCCGGCCGGGGCAGTACGTGTAGCGCCGGTTGAGCAAACAGTGAATGGTACAGTGGCCTTTCCTGATGCCATGTGGGCAGGTAGGATGGTCACGGGTTTGATCATGACATTTCATAATGGTAAAGTTGTGGAAATTGAAGCCACTAGTGGGAAGGATGCCGTAAAAACTGAATTGGCAGATGCAGGTGAAGCAGGTAAATCATTTCGAGAATTTGCCTTAGGAATGAATCCTATGCTTATGATACCGGATATAGGAACCAGATGGTTACCATACTATGGGTATGGTGCAGGGGTAGTACGTCTTTCTTTGGGAAATAACCTGGAACTGGGAGGTGAAGTGGGCGGAGATTATGTTCGTTGGAATTTTTTTGTTGATGCCACGGTGACGGTTGGAGATCAGGTATGGGTAAAAGATGGAAACTTGATCAGGTAAATCAAAAAGTCACTGCTGGGTTCCGTTAGCGCATCTGAATACGTTGCAGAAGAATGATTAAACGTAGAAGTTTCCTGGCTTTAAGAGTTACATTTTCCGGTCTGTCGTATTAATATATATTAAACCCTGCAATTTAATATGTTATGATTTACAAGGCCGTAATATTTATGGTCCGTCGAATATTGGCGTTACTTATGTTGGTGATTGCCATTTTGCTTCCCAGAGACCTGGCTCTGGAAATTCACGAATTTATCAAATCGTGGTGAGCTTGTTTACTGCTACAGTTGGAGGATTCAGAATAGTCTCACTGAATAAAAGCTTTCCAACATATTGTCTGAATTATCGGTTAAATTCATCCATACTTCATTCCTGCCTAAGTTGATAATTACATTTCAATAATAAATATTTCCCATGGTAAATCTGTATTTATATTGGGCTCGCTATCGCACAATACTGGAATACGATTTGGATATAACCAACAATGCTTTCTTATAGCATGCAGATTTTCATACTTGACTCAATTTATTTCAGACCAAACGTAATGGTAATTTATTTCGTTATAGTAAGAACTATGAATAAATACGTAAAATATATCCTGATAATTCCGTTATTTTATTTCTCAGTGAATAGATCTTGCGGCCAAATTAAAAATCCATTCAAAAAGGCCACATCGTTTTTTAAGGGAGGATCGCTAACGGAAGCCGAAGTTATATCTGGTTTAAAAGCAGCACTTGAAAAAGGCGTCACCACTTCATCTGAAAAGGCCTCTCGGGTTGATGGGTATTATGGCAATTCGCTGATCAGAATTCCATTTCCACCTGAAGCAAAAGAAGCCGAAGCAAGATTACGCTCGATCGGAATGGGTGATGAGATAAATAAATTCATTATTTCGTTAAACCGTGGAGCAGAAAAAGCCGCAAAAGAAGCTTCACCCATTTTTGCATCAGCAATTAAATCTATGACAGTTAAAGATGCATGGGGGATTTTGAAAGGAGAAAATGATGCCGCTACCCAATACCTGAACAAAACAACCTCCCCGCAACTAAATGCTAAATTCCTGCCTATTATCAGCGATGCACTCGAAGAAGTAAACGCAACCAGGTATTATGCTGATCTTATTAATGTGTATAATAAAATACCATTTGTGAAAAAGCTCAACCCGGATCTTGATACCTATGCGACCGAACAAGCAATAAAAGGCTTATTTGTTCTTATTGCCAAGGAGGAAGCCCGAATAAGGGAAGATCCTGCAGCACGAACAAGTGAAATACTGAAAAAGGTGTTCGGACAATAAGCATGCAGATTGGTAAGTTCATTAATCGAGAAAGCTGATGCAACTGTCTCACATTATTTAAATCCGGCCATCCTGTTTTCGCCTTTGCAACACTCTAGAAATATTTTCTAAAATTTGCAAATAATAATGTAAAACATTTATGTCAACAAATATTGCTAATATTAACGTTAAAAGAGTCAACCAATTTCAGGACGGGTCACATAGATATTTTGAGTTAAGTATTTAAAATGTTCTGGACTTACCAGAAGTTGTGACTTTTAATTGCTCCTGCATTTTCTTTTGCTTGTCCAAAAGAAAACGAAGCAAAAGAAAAGGGCACCACGGTCAAAGACACATTTCCCCGCTAAACACACATGCTATCCCTGCGCAAAAATGTCTTAACAGGTCAGGAAAGATTTACGGTACAACAAGGAGCGACATTTTTGATGGCTTGCCTGCCCACAAACCCTCAATGTGTCCACACTGACCGTGGACGACCCACCGCACATATTACAACTATTTGCTAAATTCACATTATGTAAATTACTTTAAGGAAAATTTTTAAAGTAGCTTGTATTCCGACTTAATATTTTGTGATCATCGTTGTACAAACAGTTCATTTTCTATAAATTGAATGCAATTGTTTAGGCCTGGATTTGATCTTTACTGAAATGCTCCCATATCTGTTTTTTATTTTCATATAACCATGCCCAAATATGGGCATGCAACACCCAAATTTTAGAAAAATATTCCTAATTTAATCATGGAGACCTATTTTTGAAAAGGAGCCGAAAACAGAAGAATACCATTTGTGAAAAAGCTCAACCCGGATCTTGATACCTATGCGACCGAACAGGCAATTAAAGGCTTATTTGTTCTTATTGCCAAGGAGGAAGCCCGAATCAGGGAAGATCCAGCAGCAAGCACCAGTGAAATCCTGAAAAAGGTGTTCGGGCAATAAGCCTGCAAATAGCCTCCTGTTTTCAGTTTTGGGACACTCGTTTTTTGTAAATATCGCTTGAGTTTTAGCTTATAGCCTGCTTTTATAAATGAGCGGAAAACGGGAAAAAGGTGTTCGGACAATAAGCTTAAGATCACCTGGTGAGGTATTCGATTAAGTCATTGAAACAATATCACATTATTTAATTTTGCCGTATTTACGCATCCGATACGCATTCATAGCATTATAACCCAATGTATTGGTAAGCCGGTAGTTAATATATGCGCCAACGAAGGCACCAAAACCAGGGATCAATTGAAGAAGCTTGGCAAGATCTATATAATCCCGGTATTCCAGTTGAAAGGTACGCCAGTTGAATTGGTTGAGGTCGTCAGGCAGTAAACCTTCTTGGTTTTCCCAATTGGCTAATAATTTATATACCATGTTTCTATGTTTTTGACTTGAAAACGTAAGCTGAAAAATATGTAATATATAGATTCGTTCTTTATAGTCCTTTATATCATATCCATAATGCGAGGCAATTTCAAATAGCATTTTCATTTTAATAGACAGCCATAGAGGAAAATCAGCAAAGCTGAGTAATATTCCTCCATATCCGGTGAGGGCTCCTTCTGTAGCTGCAGCAGAACGATAAAATTTTATTCGTTTTTGGATGTTGATCTCAATATTTTCAATTGAAAGCTGCTTTGTTTTCTGAAATGTGGTTAGACCTGCTCCCAATATCACCACCCGTATCATTTGTTTAATGGCTTCGGTGATTATACGATGCACCTTTTCAGGAATGATCCTGTTTATTCTGTGTTTGGCTCTTGTGGTGACCCGGTCAATGAAAGATGGCGGACGCTGCATTTCCTTCTGCCATTTTCGCAGCTCTCGTAAAAGCCTGTATTCATAATAACTCATCAGACGCTAAACTCGGTAGTGGTTCCGAACAATGTTAATTTTATCAATCCTTTTAAATCCTCTCCAGAGTCTTTTGGGCAAGTGTTTGTCCAATTGAAAGTGCTGAAGTTGCTGCTGGTGATGGAGCATTGAGTATATTGATTACGTTCGTTGTTTCAGAAATCAAGAAATCATCAATCAGGCCGCCCTCTTTATCGCATGCCTGTGCACGCACACCTGCGCTTCCTGGCTCCAGGTCGTCAGCCAAAATATCAGGTAGAAGTTGCTGAAGAGCCGCTGTAAAGGCTTTTTTGGAGAACGACCGGTACATTTCACCAAATCCTGTTTTCCAGTGGCTGGCGGCTACTTTTCTGAATCCTGGCCATGCCAATATTTCATAAAGTTCTTTTAGATTCAACTCCCATTTTGAATACCCTTCCCTCTTAAAAGCAAGCACCGCATTCGGGCCGGCTTCAATACCACCGTTAATCATACGTGTAAAATGTACACCAAGAAACGGGAAATCCGGATTGGGCACCGGGTAAATCAGATTTTTGACCAGGTGTTCTTTTTCCTTTCTCACTTTAAAATATTCGCCCCGGAAAGGAATTATCCGTACACCCGTTTCGATCCCGGTCATTTCAGCCACTTTATCTGCATAGAGGCCGGCGCAGTTCAACATGATTTTTGATTCATACATTTTTGCAGATGTGATTATGTTCACTGTCTTTTCTGAAACGTTAATTTCAGTTACCTGCGATGAGGTGACTATAATCCCATCCAGTTCAAGAAAAACATCTGCAATTTTATTTGCCACACGGGTAAAATCAATAATGCCTGTCTGCGGTATATGCAGCCCTGCTATACCGTTTACATAAGGTTCATATTCTTTCAGTTCATCTTTTGTTAGTTTTTTAATACCCACCAACCCGTTTTCAACTCCGCGCTTATAAAGATTTTCCATGACCCCCAACTGCTCCGTATGGGTGGCTACAACAATTTTTCCACAAATGTCATAGGCAATATCATGCTTATCGCAGAATTCGAGGAGTTCATGATAGCCGGTGATGCAATTTTGTGCTTTCAGGCTACCGGGCTTATAATATAAACCTGAATGTATAACACCGCTATTATGGCCTGTCTGGTGAAAGGCAATTTTATCTTCTTTTTCCAGGATAACTACTTTTAGACTGGGCTTTACTTGCTTAATTTTAAGACCTGTTGCAAGTCCTACTATACCTCCACCTACAATTACAATATCGAACATCGCATGTGCATTCAGGTGGCGAAATTAATACATTGACATGAAATTTATAAAATACACCCTTTGCTAAAAGTCTGGAAGAAGTGGTAGAATGCATAAAGTCAAATGACTGTGTTTATTCCAACAACGTCTGCTATTCATTTTCAGATTCAAACGAAAGAGATGAAGAATTGATGCAATACCTTAAGCCGGTAGGCGCAGGACCGTCATCAAATACATGCCCTAAATGTCCGCCGCAACTGGCACATTCCACCTCTGTTCGAATCATTCCGGACGATTTATCTATCACTTTTTCAATATGTCTATTATCTATGGAATCATAGAAACTCGGCCATCCGGAACCCGAATCGAATTTGTTTTCTGACGAAAATAATGGATTTCCACACCCGGCACATATATAGATTCCGGGCTGTTTATTATTCAGGTATTCACCGGAAAACGCCTGTTCAGTGTTTTTTTGACGTAGTATCCGATATTGCTCCTCCGAAAGAGATTCTTTCCAGTCTTCATTAGATTTTTTCATTTAATTTTTTTGTCTTTCGTTTCTTAGATAATTTTCACCTGCACGCTCTTGTACCGGTCATCCTCCTGCCCGTCCTGATCCCAGTTGAGTGTACTTTCAATAATTACCTTTTCTGATTCAATTCCTATTTTGCAGGAAAATAAGGTTTGCGGTCGGTCATAAACAGGTTGCCTACTTCGATTCACTAGGTTCCGTGCCTGTTTATGAATCAGGGTATTATCAAGGGCAAAGTACGTTGAAACATACGAACTATCTATCAATATTCAGTAATGATTGGTTTAAATTTCATCATTATCCTCCATTCACCTTCATATGGAGGGATTAGCTCAACTATTTGTCCGGCATTGACTTAAAATGGTTCTTTCGCCAAGTTTTTTGTTTTCAATGATACTGAAGAATTCTTTCAAATATTCCAGACATATTCTTTTATTTTTGTCAGTTAACAACTCATTGTTTTGAAATAGAGCCAGGATTTCTTCTTTATGAGTCAAAAACAGATCAAATACCTTTTGAAACTCTTCATCGGTTCGGCAAAATCCACGGTATATCCTTTCAGTAATATTTTCTATGGCCAATTTTTCAGGTGGTACCGCATAAGGAGCATTAAGAAGACCGCAATAATCAAAATCATAAGGAACCGTTATAGGAAAATATTTAGAAGGATCGTTTATTTTAATTAATTTGATATTATGCTGTGCATGCACCGACCAGTCTGTATTGCCTATCATATATTGAAAAACAGGCATAATTGTAGAAACTATACGATCGGTGTGCTCTGGATGCAGGTTTTTTATGGATAATTCAATGGCATTGTTTCTTTCAGCCATCTGATCAGGATCTTCTATGAGAAATGCGTAATTCCAGCCAGGATCAGATTTGCTGCCCTCATCAATATAATTGATCCTTAGCATCCGCACTCTGAGGCTGTAATCAGTTAACATCTCATAGGCTTTGTATATCAGGTATTCTTCGAAAACCCGCTGTTCATAGGCCGGCTGGCTCCTGCAATGCGTGACCAGCTTTAGTTTATTAAATTCCTGCACGGAAGAACCGACAAAATCATCCTTACTGAATTTGATTTTGAATGGTGGAAACAAACAATGTTTACGCCTGAATAACCCGCGCGCTTTTATTTTAATATTGATAGTTGTAGAATCACCCTCACTTGTAAACAAGGTGAATTTTGCCGGCTGATAAGCACTTTTATATTTCTCCTTTCTTAGAAATTTAAAGTCGGAGATAATTTTACATTCGATAATGGAAGAATCATTACCAAAAAATTCAAATCCTTCAAATGATTTCTGCCCAAAAAGCGTAAAAACAGGTGCAATATATAAAACGAGCATAAATAAAATCAGGCGCATATTGCAGTGTCGAAGATATAATTCAACCATTTTCTACGGTTTGTATATTCAATATAAATATAAATATAAATATAAAAGCAACCAGCAGCAACGCGGATGTTTATTACCTCGAGTAGATCGCTCCTTAATCTTTCGCAAATTATGGAATATATGATAACATATAAATAATATGAATCAAATGACCTTATTTACTATTTCAGATGCTGTGATATATATATATCAGTAGTTTCTATAGAAATCGCGAACCTTCTGGGTCATCTGATCAAAAATAGGTTTTGTAAATTCTATAAAAAGTGCTTGTGGCGAAGGAGGTGGAGCTTCTTTTAGTTTAGAAAGCTCAAGCTGCTCTTCGGTCAATGCACGCTCGTCACCATTGAAGGTAGCCCACTGTGTCTGCCAGATAAACTCACCTGGCAGTTTCTCCTGAGAAATTACTGAATTGCTCCCCGCATCGATGATACGAAAATCCAGCACACCGTTTGAGGTTATGGTTTTAGTATAGATAAAGACAGTGGCTTTCACAGTGGCATAAATTTTTTCTTCCTTCACCTGGTTACTGACACCATCTGGGCGTGTATTTGTATAGGAAACTAAATTGGCTCCTGTTGTTGGAATGACGGAATTACCCTCGCAAGGTCCAATGCGGTCGCCATGGTCAAGATGAGCCTGCAGTGCCGCAACACTTACTTCCATAGTTTTCTTATTGCCAGGATTTCCAGGAGGATGATGGCAGATCGTTATTTTCTGGTCGCCTGTATTGGTATTATCATTGTTTTGGTCGTCATTATTATCATTATTATTATTATTATTATTTCCGGTTTCGGAAGTATCCGTATCCCGGTAAATGGTAGCTACAACAACACTGTCTTTAGTGGCGAGTTCTTCTTTTTCTTTAAAATAAATCTGACCTACCTGAAATTCATCAAAGCCTAACGTGATAATGTGATCCGGATGTTCCAAATTATCCGACATCGCTTCATCTACTGTATAAAACCTTACGAATTCATTGATGTTGGAGCTATGCACGTATTCATTAAACTTATTTTCGAAAAACTCTGAACTAACTTCCAGATTGCGTGAAGCAACAGGAATAGGCTCTACAACAACCTTCAGTGTTGCTAACCATAGTGCTTCATCCATTTTTTCCACTACGTCCTTATACCCACGTACAAACTCATTAGCAGTTTTAAAATACCTATAGGCTTTTTTTGCGCTCTCACGAGTGCCAATAACTAGCATCTCCTCTCCATGGGTATAACTTTCCATTGCAGCATTGTTTTTTGCTTCGTCCAATTGTGAATAATAATCAACCGGATTTGGAATAACACGGAGTGCTCCCGGAGCCCGGCGTATTTCTTCATACATTGTATTTATCTTTGAATATGCATCTACTACACCACGCCACTTATTCGGGTCGTTGGAGGCTGTCAGATTATTTCCACGGTCTTCGTAATACTCAACTGCCAACGGGTAGGCCTCCCTCAGAGTCTGGGCTGATTTCTTATGATTTGGGTTTTTCCTAAGCCGGTTAACGGATTTCAACACAGAGTCGTAATAATATCCGTGTTCATACGATTTTTTACCTGATGAACATCCTATAAAGAAAATGGCAATAAGGATGCAAATAGTAAATTTGAAATGTGTGATCATGATATTGTTGATTATCATTAAAATTAACTATATCTGGATAATGAAGTAATTTAATTACAATAATCAAACCAAAAGTACTTCGTACAATATTTTTACTCCTGAAAGGCACTTGGAAGAACGCTTTTAGGAAGCATGCTGAGTAAGATAGGAAGCGTTAAAAAAGTGCCCGGAAGTGCAATGATCGCAAAAGTTGGAAGCATTTTTAGAATATCAATAAGCTGTACCCTTACTTTTTCTTTTTCTTCTACGGTAAGTTCACGCGACATGGAAGCGGCCATTAAATTCATTAATTCTTTACTTTCTCGTATCTCGGTACCAATTCTGTCCTTATTTATCCCGGCAATCTTTGATATACGTCTTACCAACAATTTTCCAACAATTTTATAATCTTTGTTTTTTAAAAAAAACTGGATTTCATTCCAGTTAGTAAGCACAAAACTTTCAATAGCAACCATACTTGCATCCATTTCTTCCTGCAAAAAGCCAAGTTTCCTGCCGAGTTGCTGAATGAATTCTTTTTCTTCGTCTACCACTTCCTGGTCGGCCCAAATAGTAAGAATTGCCAGTTCAAGTATGTATTTCCTTATTATCCAGGAATCAACTTCCGGCAGTGTTATATCATCTACCGTTAAACGTTCATCAATAAGCTTCTTTGCTTTTTTGGAGGTTTCCTGATCCAGATCAGCTGATTTGAGAAACAAGTTAAAGAGCTTTCTTTCCCGGTGTTCGATCTCACTGTCAGCATATGAAGCGGCGGCTATAACCTGGAGTAACGAATAACGTAATGCTTCCTTTTCTTTTCGTAACTGATCAATGGTGCCGATTTTTTCTTTTTCCTCCGTCCACTTTCTGAAATAGAGTACATCAAGAAACAACAAACTGTTATGGAAAAAGCTAACCCATAAATTTCCAAGCATCGATCCTTTTACATAAAGTCTCTTGTCAAGTATTTCCTCCGCTACTATTTCTTTTTCTTTTTTTCTTCCCCAGAAAGTAGTTGCTTTTCCTTCGAGTTCAGGATATAATGCTAAGTAATAGTCTATAAGACTGGAGGCAAATTCATTACTAAAATCCGGATTATCCGATATTCGAATATCCGTTATATCATAATCCGCAAATTGAAGAAGACTTTCGATTAATACTACCTTCATGCGCTCGTCTACAGCCAGTTTCTTTAGTTTATCGTCTTTGATAAAGGAAGGCAGTACCGGATGGCCATACATAAGCCCGGTCGGTTGAATACTTCGGTAAAGCAAAAAGTCTTTGTTCGAGGTCAAAGCAGATATTTCACTATCCTTAGTGATATTTATTTTATTTCTGAATAGAAGATAATTCTGAAACCATCCTTTTTCTTGCAGGTTCATCTGGAAATTTATTCTGTAACGATCAGTATAGTTTATAATTAATTATATTATGCATATTCATTATGCCATATTATCTGATATAAAGTTAACGTTTTATTGTAAAATTTGCAGACGAAACTGTTTGCAGAACCGTGAAGAATCTATTCCAAAGTGACAACCGCCAGTTTAGATACCTGAGGGTTTAATGCTATCCTTGTGAATGTTTTGATACCATATGCGCTCAAATCAACAAGTTCAACCCAGGTCTTGTCATTGACAGGATCAAATTTATATAGTTTTTTCCCGTCACCCATCATCAGGATACCGTCTGCGGTCCAGGTATAGTACTGTGAGCCACGTATTGTTTCAATGATTTCACTGACCACATGGGTATCTATATCCACCGACATGATTTTCCAGTCTTTTCGGTCTCCCATATCTACAAAACTGATCTGGTTTTTACCCGGTATCCTGAATAATCCCGTGCCAATCCGGGAGGCAATGGTCTTGTCTTCACCGGTTTTCAAATTTACGAGATGCAATGTATTGTCATCACCCACTATGAACAACGCAAG
The DNA here is from genome assembly GCA_022571715.1 of Bacteroidota bacterium. Taxonomy (GTDB): domain Bacteria; phylum Bacteroidota; class Bacteroidia; order Cytophagales; family Cyclobacteriaceae; genus SZUA-230. The sequence continues at coordinate 16,174 of JACZXH010000047.1, forward strand.
ATTATCCGGATCATACCAGGCATGATATCCAACGCTTTCAATATCCGAAACCAGCGTGGCGATTGGTGCATCAATAAAATATTTCCATAATTTTTGTGTGCCGTTATCCTCCTGAATGATACAACTGAATCCTTTTTTATCAGGAGTAACAGTAGGAGAGTACTCGCTTACTTGTGGTGTGTACGTGAGTCTTCTTCTTGCCTGACTTTTCAGGTCATAGACATATACATCTGTTTTACCAGAGTCATCAGATGAAGAATATAAGAACGAATCGCCTTCGGGTAAAAAATAAGGCTGATTGTCATAGTATCCAGGATGATTTGATACATTTCGCGGATTACTCACACTGAACTGATCGTACCATATCTTAATATCAAAAATAAAAATTTCCGTATTTTCCTGTGCCTGAACCCAATGATTACATCCAAAAAGAACTAAAGTACATCCTAAAATAATTTTTTTCATATTGTGAATATAATAATCATCAAATTTACTCTTCAAGTATATAAAATACATCATAGACGCTCAAACTTTGTCAATAAAATTACCCAATTCCATTTTTAATAGTGTGCATATTTAACTAATATTTATACAAAATTTAGCAACCATATAGTATGGGCGATCTTAACGTAAGACTTATATCAAACCAATATCAAACCAAAAAGAACTTAATACCTTCACTTCGCATTTATTGAAAGATGTAAAGGCCCTTGATATTATGCTAAATGAAGGTTGGTTTCCTGAAAATGACGTTATTCATATTGGTGCAGAGCAAGAAATTTGCCTGATTGACAATCATTATAAGCCAGCGCCGAAAGCGATGCAGATTCTGGATAACATTGAAAACGAAAAGTTTACAACCGAGCTGGCAAAATTTAACATTGAAGCCAATCTGCTCCCAAAAGAATTTACAGACAAATGTTTTAGCGATCTGGAAAATGAAATTTTGGATGTTTTAAGAGATCTTGCCCGTGTCGCGGAGAATTATCATGTTTCCTATGTACTTACAGGAATTCTACCTACCATACGTAAATTCGATCTCGAGCTTGAAAATCTAACCCCCCTCGAACGCTATCGTGCACTCATGGAAGCCATCAGTAATTTAAGAGGAAAAATTTTTGAACTTAAGATTAATGGGCTGGATGAGCTCAACATCAAATATGACTCAGCCATGCTTGAATCGTGCAATACAAGCTTTCAGGTGCATCTGCAGGTACATCCGCAGGAATTTGTAAGTAAATACAATGCCTCACAAGCATTTGCTGCTCCGGTAATTGCGATAGCTTCCAATTCGCCTATGCTTTTTGGAAGAAGGCTCTGGCACGAAACCCGCGTAGCATTATTTCAGCAATCCATTGATACGCGAATCACGAGCGAGCATCTGCGCCAACGGAGTCCAAGGGTTACATTTGGCAATGTATGGCTCAAAAACTCAATACTGGATTTATACAAAGAAGATATTGTACGTTTTCGTGTAATGCTCATGACCGATGAGGAAGAAGATGTGCTCGAACAGTTGAAGGCAGGTAAGATTCCAAAATTAAAAGCGCTGACCATTCATAATTCAACTGTATATCGGTGGAACCGGCCTTGCTATGGCATAAGTCCCAATGGAAAACCACATCTGCGCATTGAGAACAGGGTGTTTCCTTCAGGTCCAACTCCAATTGATGAAGTTGCCAATGCAGCCTTTTGGTTGGGACTGATGGCTGGTTATAAAGATGAATACAGGGATTTTTCAGAGATCATGGACTTTGACGATGTAAAAACCAATTTTGTATCAGCAGCATTCAGCGGCATTGATTCCAAGATAAGCTGGACCGGGAATAAAAAAATACCAATATCCGAACTAATAATTAATGAGTTGTTGCCCGTAGCCAGAAACGGATTGAAACTCCAGAAAATTCATGATGAAGATATTACCAGATATCTTGATATAATTGAAGAAAGGGCTGAATCACGACAAACAGGTTCAAACTGGATCCTCAGTTCATTTGCGCGGCTTTCGAAAGAAACAAACAGGGAAGAAACGTCTATAGCCATTACATCGGCAATGGTGAAAAACCAGAAGGTCAATAAGCCGTTACACCAATGGGAACTGGCCTCCCTTGATGATATTCTTGAATGGCATCCGGCATCCATATTGGTCGAGGAGTTTATGACTACTGATGTATTTACGGTACACAAAAATGATATTCTTGAATTTGTAGCCGAGATTATGGACTGGCAAAAATTGAGGTACATTCCGGTGGAAGATGAAAAAGGTAAACTCACAGGTCTGGTGACGAGCAGAATGTTGCTCCGCAAATTTTCACAGAATGATTCTGCAAAAAGTATCAGCGTAGGTGATATTATGATCAAAGATCCTATTTGTATTAAGCCGGAAGCTACCATATATGAGGCGCTTAATGTGTTGAAAAAAAACGGGATCGGATGTCTGCCTGTTGTAAAAAATGATAAATTGGTAGGTGTTGTTTCTGAAAATAATTTTCTAAACATTACCGATTCATTGCTTAAATTCATTGTACACAAATCCTGAATTCTGTAGCCTTAAGATTTATTATTAAATAGAATTGGAGATATTGTCCAGCAATCTGTTAATTTGCCAAAAACCAAATGGCTGTACCTCCTGAAGAAGTATTACGCGTACTGAAAAGTGGTGAATATGCTCCTGTATATTTTCTTCAGGGAGAAGAGCCCTTCTACATTGATGAAATAGCTGGATTTATTGAAGCCAACGCCCTCAAAGATTCACAGAAAGAATTCAACCAAATCATTTTATACGGAAAGGAAGTAGCCATGCACCAAGTGCTGCTTAATGCCAGAAGGTTTCCGATGATGTCTGACAGACAGGTCGTAATCGTTAAAGAATCACAAGAAATATCGGATTTCAAAACTGTAGATAGCCAGAAAATGCTGGAGCAATATATTTTGAATCCGTTACCTTCAACCATTCTGGTATTTTGTAATAAATATAAAAAAACAGATGGTCGCACGAGCCTTGGTGCCAACCTAAGGAAACATACAGTGTTTGTTGATACAAAAAAAATGTACGACAATCAGATACCGGCATGGGTTGAGAATTACGCAAATAGCCTTGGACTGGAAACCACACCTGATGCTGCCAAACTGATGGCTGATTACAACGGTACAAATCTTGATCGCATTGCAGGCGAATTAAAAAAAATCAGCGTCAATCTGAAAGATGACAATATAGTGGATGTAAAGGTGATTCAGAAATATGTAGGGATAAACAGAGATTATAATGTATTTGAGCTTACAAAAGCCATAATGATTAAAGATGTAATGAAAGCAAACCGTATTGTAAATTATTTTGACGCCAACACCAGAAGTAATCCTGTAATACCCATTGTTGCCCTGATTTTTAACCTTTTCACCAGGCTTATTATTCTCCACACTGCAAAAGATAAATCTGATAAAGGTCTGGTAGCTGCGATGGGTGTAAACCCATATTTTTTAAGAGAATATAAAATAGGAGCCGATAATTATTCGCTTGTAAAAGTGCTGGAGAATATACAGCACATTGAGACAGCAGATTTACAGATGAAAGGTGTTGACAGGCCATCCATATCCGACGGACAGGTATTGCGGGATCTGACTTTTAAAATATTGCATTAATTTTCAATAACTGATGACCGTTCAAAGCAATTTTTCGTATAAAGCACAAAACTTATTGGCAATAATTCAGCAAAATATCTGTTAAATTGATACAGCTTTGCAATGAAATATTTTTGTAAAAAAATATTGGCAATCATACTGGTTATGATTCCCCTGTGGTCGATTTCACAGGGCAGCAAAGCGTTATATTCTCCCGAATTTTATTTTCGTTCAGGCTTGGAATTGATTGAAAGATCAAACTTTTCTGATGCAAGGGCCTCTTTTCGGAATTTTATGCTGCTGGCGCCGGACGATTTCAGAAAGCCTGTCGCAGAATACTATATCGCATACAGTGCGCTGAACTTGTATAACCTCGATGCTGAACAGCTATTTGTTGATTTTATCCGAAATTATCCTGCGCATCCGAAAACACTAACTGCATATTCTGACCTGGGTAGTTTTTTCTACCAGGATAAAAATTATAAGGATGCCGTACGGTATCTCTCCATGGTTGATTTACAGCAACTCACCCCTGAGCAGCAGCATAAAACCCGTTTTAAACTGGCATACGCATATTTCAGTTTACGTAAATTTTCTGATGCCATTACGCATTTCAATGTGTTAAAACATCAGAACAATAGCTATACATATCCATCTGCTTACTATTCAGCCTATATTGAATATCAGAATGAGCATTATGAGCTTGCATTAAATGACCTGGAAATTGCTGCTAATAGTGATGCCTATAAATCAATTGTTCCCTACATGGTGGCTAACATCTACTACCGGCAAAAAAGATATAGGGAACTCACTGACTATGGTGTAAATGTATTGGGCACTGGGGAAAAACTGACTAATATCCGGGACATCTACCTGCTTACCGGCGAAGGATTCTACCAGCAGAATAATTTCGCCTTGGCTTCCGAATACTATCAGGCGTATCGTAAACGAGTCAAAGGAACACCTCCTGGTGAGGTGGTTTTCAGAATGGCCATAACAGACTTTAACCTAAATAACGATCGGGATGCTATCCGTAACCTGAAATTGATTGCTTCCAGAAAAGATTCTTATGGTGTTGCGGCATCATTTTATCTGGGATGGTTGTATCTAAGGGAGGACAACCTGGAATTTGCGGCTGCAGCTTTTAAAATTGCATCAGATCAGACCATTGATCTTGAAATTGCTGAAAAAGCAGCTTTTGAACATGCCAAAGTGAGTGTGGATTTAGGAAGGTCATCCGAAGCAGTCAGGCAACTTTTAAAATTTATTTCAAATTTCCCAGATAGCCCGCAATTAAACGATGTCAACGATCTATTATCAATAGCCTATGTAAACAGCAATGATCTGGATCTGGCAATTCAGCATATGGAGTCCCTCCCTTCTATGTCGTTTGAAACAAAAAGTGCTTATCAAAAGGCCTCATTTATGAAAGCCAATCAATTATTTAATCAAAGGAAATACAGGGATGCGGTAGAATTGTATGACAAATCGCTGAAATATCCTATAAATGCCGACTTTGTTAATCAAGCACATTTCTGGAAAGGTGAATCATTTTCCGTAGGCCGAAAATATGAAGAAGCAATCCCTGAGTATCTGATCGTTGCAGGAAATGGTGATGCCGAACTTAAACTAAAAACCCAGTACGGGCTGGGATACTGCTATTTCAATACCCGTGATTACAACAAAGCATTACCGCGTTTCAGGTCGTTTGTAGCTGATTTTGCCGGAAGCAAAAGAAACAGCACTTACCAGGACGCCCTGCTCAGGCTGGCTGATTGCTACTATGCAACCAGAGATTATTCCACTGCCCTGGCACACTATAACGATGCCATCAGCAGGGGGGTGAAAGAAAAAGCCTATGCCTTTTTGCAAATAGGTGTTCTGCAACGAATTAATGGTGAGCTACTAAGCGCCAAAGAAAGTTTAAACCGGGTAATCAATGTGTATCCCGAGTCACCATACGTAGATGATGCTCTCTTTGAAAAGGCCTCACTGGACTTTGAAAGAGGTAATTATCAGGCAGCTGTGGGTGGCTTTTCTGACCTGATCACAAAAAAGCCAACCAGCCCATTTGTGCCATACGCCATGCAGCGAAGGGCTATTGCGCATTTTAATTTGAAAAACTACCGCCGCACTGAAGAAGATTATAAAAACTTTCTGAAACAATTTCCTACCCATAAAGAAGCAAATAATATACTTCTGGGCCTTCAGGAGGTGCTGGCAGAACAAAAGAAATCACATGAATTCGAACAATTCCTGACCTCCTATAAATTGGCCAATCCGGATACGAAAGGCCTTGAAATAGTGGAATTTGAATCGGCCAGAAACTACTATAACAACCAGGAGTACGACAAGGCAATTACTGCTTTTTTGGCCTTTATGCAAGCATATCCTGAAGACCATCGGGTGCACGATGCCAAATATTATATCGCTGAATCGTATTATCGAAAAAGGGAGGCCTTTAACGCGCTGCCACTCTATTATGAACTATTAACCGAAAATCAAATTACCAGGATTACACGGGTAATCCAACGCATTGCTGATCTTGAATATGAGGCGCGAAATTACGCCAAAGCTATAAGTTATTACAAGCGTCTTGAATCAAATGCATTTACCAAACGTCAGCTATTTAACGCGTGGACAGGCCTGATGAAATCGTTTTATCAGGTATCAATGTATGACTCCACGGCGGTATATGCGAATAAAGTACTTGAAGAAGGACCTCCCAATGCCGGTATGAAAAATGCTGCTACGCTTTACCATGGAAAAGTTGAATATGTTAAAGGAAATTACCAAGGAGCTATTGAACGATTTCAATCCACCATTGACAATGCCAAAGAAATAAGCGCGGCAGAAGCACAATATCTGATTGGAGAGGTGCTGCATCAACAACGGAATTTCAAAGGATCCAACGAGGTGCTTTTTACAATGACTGAAAACTTCAGCATCTATGAGCATTGGCTGGGCATGGCATTCCTTCTTATTGCTGATAATTATATGGCAATGGAAGAATACCTGCAGACCAGAGCTACCCTGAATTCAATTATTACAAATACCGAATCAGGACTGATTGCCAACCTGGCCAAGGTTAAACTGGATCGTTTGGATGAGATAGACGCCTCCTATAGGATTGAAGAGGCAGATACTATTCTATCCGATACCGTACAGCAAGAGAACAGATAAAATGAAGATAATATATAAGAAACTGATTTTTAATATAATAGCTGCAACTATTTCTACCGTTGCTTTAGCGCAAGAAGACTGGGAAGGGACGGGTGAAATAGAAGAAGCAGAAGTGATCATTGTAAAAGAACGAAAGGTGATACTGCCACGCACAAGACGTATATTTGAAAAAGTGCCATCGTTTGAGCTTCAAACGGGTATACTAGGCCTGAAGTATAATTTTAGACCCCTGAAATTTGTACCGGGCGACCTACGAACTCGTGTCAGACCATTAACAATCAAAACGCAGTCATTACCTGTAGTAAGGGGAAACAATGTAAAAATAGGTTATGGAAATTACGAAACAGCATATCTGGAAGGCAGTATAGGTACGATACGAAATGACGAACACTCGTTTAACCTGTTTATACGGCACCGGTCATCTGCCAAAGGCCCTGTAATGGATGAAAATTCGGGAGATAGTGAGAACATTGCCGATCTTTCGGGAAGTATTTTCCTGAACAAGGCTACGGTTTGGGGTAAATTATCTTATAGGCGCGAATCATTTAACTTTTATGGGTATAACCCATTGGATACAATATTCCGGCTTATTGAATTAAATCCTGACGCCTTCAAGCAGGTGTTGAATAATTTTACATTTTCGGGTAAAATTGCCACTAATCTTCCTGATAAGGAATCAGGATATTCGGTGCAGGCCGTATTTGATTATGTTGATGATTACTATTTTGCCACTGAAGTGGATTTTGGTTTTAATTTTTCCGGCCGAATCCCAATACAGGAAGATTACAATCTTGAAATTATATCTGATTTATATTTGATAAACCGTAAAGATGAGCGTACAATTTCCTACAATCGACATTTTGTACGGATAAAACCATATTTAAATTATACGTTGGATGACCTCCATATGGCATTAGGTTTCAGTGTAGTGTTTGAAAACGATACCCTGGGGGAAGATAAATCCTTTCGGTTTTTCCCATTATTAAACGTGTCATACAATATTAATAGACTCACGGAAGTATATGGCGGTTTCAGGGCGGATGTTGATAAGAATACACTGAAATCGATGCTTAATGAAAACCGGTATTTGGGACCGGATATAGACGTTTTTAACCAGATTCGCACATTTGATTTTTATGCGGGCATCAAAGGAAAACTGGGTAAAGCATGGAGTTACGATATTGGCACTGATATTGTCTATTTTAAAAACCGTCTGTATTTTATCAATGATCCTGCCGATACCATAAAATTCAGAGTTATTTATGATACCGAATCAAGTAGTTATAATCATCTGAGAGGATCGATCGGGTACGATGTTATAAAAAATATCAACATCGGGCTAAATGCAGAATATTTTTTCTACCATACATCGGATCTCGTGGCAGAGGCATGGCACAGGCCGGCATATGACATTACTTTTTTAAGCACATTCACATTTTTTGAAAAATTCAAAATTACTACTGATGCCTATATTATGGGTGGCCTCAAGGCGCGCGATCCGGGTACCGGAAACGTAATTGAAATGGATGCAATCCAGGATATTGATCTGGGCTTATCATATCTTATTTCCGAACAAGCCTCCGTATTTATCAAAACTTATAATGTAATCGGCCATGAAAATCAGCGATATCTTAATTATTCAACAAGAGATCTTCAATGGCTTGCAGGTTTATCATACAGCTTTTAACTTACAGGTTGCAAATATTATTAACTAAATTCACATCTGGGTTTATTTTTTTGAACAAAAGATTAGTTTTCTTATCTTGAAAACCATTCGCATTATATCTATCTCATTATGAAAGACGACAAAAAAAAGAAAAAAAGCAAAGTCGAAAGAAAAAAGAAAAAAGTCGAAGATGAAAATATCAACGAAGAATCTATTGAAAGCATTGACGACGCAGACGAAAGCTTTGGATTGCCGGATGTTGATTTTAAACCACTTGACGAGGTGGAAGAACCGGAACCAGAGATTGAGCCTGAAGGTGAACCTGAAACAGAGCAGGAGATAGAGCCTGATCTTGAATCGGAGATTGAATCTGTTGAGGAAGTTGCATCAGAGGAAACTCAGGAAAATGCCTTTTCAGAAGAGGAAAGTGAATTCGAAAACCTGGAAGCAGGAACTGACGAACCTGAACCTGAACCTGAACCTGAAAGTGCGTTGGAAGATGAATCACAACCAGTCAGGGTAAGTTATGTGCCTCCAAAGCAACCTTCCGTACTGCCGAAAATCTTACTTGGTATTTTGTTTTTTATAATTATATTAGTTGCTGTATGGTTTTTTGGCTTCCATCAGCCTGAGCAAAAAGCCCTGGCCGAAAAAGCAAATAAAGAAGCGCTTATTGCAGAACAAAAGAGAGATGCAGCTAAAAAGGCTGAGGAAGAACGGAGAATACAGGCAGAGTTGGCTGCAGCTGAAGCCGAAACTGCTGCAGAAGAGGAGAGTACAAAACCCGAGCCGGGTACTATTTCGATAATAACCGAGAGAACCGGACGTTATTACATTGTGATAGGTAGTTTTGTAGATGGAGACCTTGCTAATGACTACGGGAAGGAACTGGCAGCAAAAGGCAGCGGAATTATAATTCTCACTCCACCCGACAGAGGATTTTACAGGGTTGCATTATCAGATTATAGTTCATGGACGGAAGCTCAGACTAACGCCAATGGACTAAAAGAGGACTATGGTGAAAATGTCTGGGTCTTAAAATATTAAGGCTTTACCACGAATTGCATATAGATTGGATTTTTAACCGAATACTAAAATTCTTAAATGCAAAAAAAAATTTTAAAGTGGAGGATGACCTGGAAAGAAATATTCATAATGAACAATTAAATAATAGTTACGCATCAATCATTTACGCATTTAAATAGTTTATCATTACTACTAAAATAACAGTAGAACGAATTTTTTAAATTAATGGAAATAGTTCAAATCACAACCTCTGCTGCCGATACATTAGTTACAGAGGGAGGAGGTAATGCGCTTACGGTGCTGGATTTGCTCTCAAAAGGAGGCTTTATACTGTTTGTGATCCTGATCCTTTCATTTGTAGCCGTATATGTATTTGTAGAAAGGTACCGTACGATTAAAGCAGCATCTAAAACGCCTGATAACTTTATCGACGAAATACGAGAGAAAGTTATCCGGGGTGATATAGAAGGTGCTAAAATTCAGTGCGCACACGTAGATTCACCCATTGCCAGGATGATCGAAAAAGGTGTTTCACGAATCGGAAGTTCACTAAAAAATATTGAAGTTTCTATCGAAAATGTGGGAAAAATTGAAATATTCCGACTCGAACAAAACCTTTCGATATTGGCAACCATTGCAGGCGCCGCGCCTATGCTTGGCTTTCTGGGTACTGTAATAGGTATGATCAGGGCATTTATTGCAATTGCACAAGAAGAGGGCACGGTAAGCCCGAAGTTATTGTCGCAAGGTATATACGAAGCCATGATAACTACAGCCGCAGGCCTGGTTGTAGGTATTCTTGCTTATCTGGCGTATAACTACCTCGTAACGCGAGTGCAGAATCTCGTACATAAAATGGAATACAATTCCTTGGAGTTCATTGATTTATTGCAGGAACCTCAATAATTATTTACTGATATGGATTTACAATCAAAACATAAGGTTGACAGTTCTTTTAGCATGTCATCCATGACTGATATTATATTTCTGCTGCTGATCTTTTTCATGCTGACTTCATCGTTTATCACCCCGTCAGGTTTACCCGTAAACCTGCCGACCAGCAAAAGCTCAAAGATAATGTTACAGAAAGTAACGGTAACTATAACCGAAGATTTGAAGTATTTTGTGAATGACAGGCCGATAAACAAAAGAGACCTGGAAAATGCGTTGCGTAAAGAACTTGACGGACAAGAAGGAAATGTGTCTTTGCATATCGATAAAAATGTACCCAGCGGATTTCTGGTAGAACTTGCCGGAATTGCGACGTCATTAAATGCAAAAGTTTCAGTTGCGACCAAACCCAATTAAGTATAATTGTTAATTTTGTCATGTTATGACTTCGTTGGAAGAAAAGAAGAACAAGCGAGTGGGTATGATAGTTTCTTTAACTGTACACACCTTGTTATTGCTTTTTTTTGCCTTTTTAATTGCCTGGCAGGAACCTGATCCCCCTCTGCCTGAATATGGGATTGAATTGAATTTCGGTATTGACGAGTCAGGAACGGGAGAAGTGCAACCTGAAACACCGGTGAAACAGATAGAAAATAAGGAAGAAACGAAGACTGAAGAAATGCAACCGGATGAAAGCCCGGCAGAGGAACCTGAACCTGAAGTTATTGATAAACTTGCTGTGGAAGAGGTAACAGAAGTGTTTGAAGACGATGAAAGTGAGGATGTCGTTCAAGAAAAAACGGAAACGGATGTTGTTGAAGAAAAAATGGTAAAAGAGGAACCCGTTCCGGCTGAACCTGAAGTAAAAGCAGAAGTAAATGAAGTAGTGCCTGAAAACGATAAAGGCGAAAAAAACGTGCCTGATACTGCTAATCAGGGCGATAAAACCGATAAAACCGGAGACCAGGGTGATGAACATGGAGTAATTGATGCTCGGGCGCTTTATGGTAAACCCGGAGGCGGGGGTGGATCATCACTCGCGTTGGCTGGATGGATGTGGGATTTTAAACCTAAGCCAAATGACACTTCAAATGAAGTTGGTAGAATTGTGTTTGAAATAAAAATCGATGAACAAGGTGAAATCATTTCGATAAAAACATTGGAAAAAACGGTGAGTCCGTCCATAGAAAAGATTTACAAAACAGAAGTGGAAAAACTTACATTCAGCAAAACTGATAATTTACCGCCAGCCCCGATTTCAACCGGGAAAATCACCTTTATTATCAAGTCAAAATAGTGTTTTAACCTGGATTCAGGTTCTGTCCAAATCTCAAATGAATGGCTCAAGTTTAAAATAGAACACACATTTAAGAGCAATTACCTATGGTATGTTCAGTTGTTATGTAAAGAAACGTATAGTTTCGCAGCGTGAAATATAATGAAGCGCTTGAGTTTTTGTACAGCGCCTTGCCAATGTATCAGCGGGTGGGGGCTATTGCGGTCAAAAAAGACCTTACAAACATCAGGCTTTTATGTGAAACGGTAGGAAATCCACAGGATCAATTCCGCAGTGTACATATTGCCGGCACAAATGGCAAGGGGAGCAGTGCACATATGCTGGCGGCAATATTGCAGGTAGCCGGATATAAAACCGGCCTCTACACTTCACCGCATTTGAAGAACTTCACCGAAAGGATCAAAATTAATGGCCTGGAAATTCCCGAATCAGAAGTTGCGCGTATTGTTTCTGGGAATAAAGAAGTATTAGGACAGATAAAGCCATCATTTTTTGAAATGTCGGTGGCGATGGCTTTTGAATATTTTGCAAAGCAGCATGTTGACATAGCAATAGTGGAAACCGGTCTGGGGGGAAGGCTTGATTCTACCAATATCCTGAAACCGGAAGTAGCGCTCATTACCAATATCAGCCCCGATCATACGCAAATGCTGGGAAATACCATTACTGAAATTGCAAAAGAAAAAGGGGGCATCATAAAATGGAATACACCAGTAGTGATAAGTGAATCAGACATACAAACTGCGGATGTGTTTAATCGCATTGCGACCGAAAAAAACGCTTCCATCACATTTGCGGATACCATTTACACTTGGGATGATACCGGTACACGATTATTCGATAACCATAACAAACAGATCGTATGTTTATCTAAATCAAATTATCTGCCGGAATATCAATTGAAAAATATACAGGGTGTTTTGGCCGTTACAGAACTACTGTGCAAGAAGCACTATCATATTGATGAAGATGCTGTTGCACTTGGATTGCGCGATTTTCAAAAACTTACCCATTTCAAAGGAAGGTGGCAGGTGATTTATAAAAAGCCTTTAACTATCTGTGATACAGGACATAATATTGCTGGCATTAATGAAGTAATTAAAGAAATTAATAAGCTTCAATATCGGAAACTTCATATAGTATGGGGCATGGTAGATGATAAGGATGCAGTAAAAATTTGCAGCCTTTTGCCAAAACATGCCAGCTATTATTTTTGCAAGCCGGATATACCACGCGGCATGCCGGTTGAACGTTTACATTCGGCAGCAAAAAAAGCAGGCCTTAAAGGTAGCATAATAAAAAATGTGGACAGGGCAATCACTGAAGCTATCAGACAGGCCAAGTCTGATGATTTGATATTCATAGGAGGCAGCACTTTTGTGGTGGCTGAAATCAAAGATATTTAATCAAATGGATTTTGATTCAATAAATCAATCATAGCCAATGGGGCGCAGCAAAACAGCAAAATTTGCCGATAATGCTGCTAACAGGCATCTGTTGCAACCCGGTAAACCACTTTTCAATAAACTGAAAGGAAAGTGGAATAAATTATATTTCCATAACGACAATGATATTGTACTGGAACTAGCATGTGGCAGAGGTGAATATACGGTCGGACTGGCTCGGGAATTTTCGGATATGAATTTTATCGGTGTTGACATTAAAGGGGCAAGAATATGGGCAGGAAGCCAGCAGGCAGCGAAAGAAAACCTTATAAATACAGCTTTTCTGCGGGTGCATATTCAGAATCTCAAGGATTATTTCAGCAATCATGAGGTTTCCGAAATATGGATTATCCACCCGGATCCGAGGCCCAAAAACAGCGATGAACGAAGGCGTCTGACATGTCCGCGTTTTTTGGACATGTATAAACAACTAATAAAACCCGGTGGTTTGATGAGGTTAAAAACAGACAATACCGGTCTGTATCAATATACAATGGAAGTGCTTCAAAACAGGCCGGACGTGCATATTCTTAATGCAACCGTCGACTTGTACAAATCAACGTTACTAGCTGAGCATTATAATATAAAAACTAAATATGAACAAGAATTTTCGTCAGGAGGAAACATGATAAAATACATTAAATTCTATTTCAAAGGTCACCTATAAAAATTCCAAAACTTTAGTAATTTTGTATCATAGTATTCAGGAATTAAGAATTTATTATTCACTAAATTTCAGACATTTAACTTCAAGCTTTAATTATATAATTTCATGCCAGCTACAAAAGAAGCTAAAGAATTAGTAAAAGAGATGGTAATCCTCTTTGCCGGCGATTCTGGAGACGGGATCCAGCTTGTGGGTGGCCAGTTTTCCGAAACAATAGGTTTTGTTGGGGCTGATATTTCTACATTTCCAAGCTTTCCTGCCGAGATCAGAGCACCGCGAGGAACCCTCGCCGGAGTATCCGGATTTCAGTTGAAATTTGGCAGTAATGCCATATTCACAGCAGGAGACGAATATGACGTATTGGTTGTAATGAACTCCGCAGCACTTAAGGTAAATTTGAATGATCTGAAAAAGGGAGGGGTGATCATTG
>JACZXH010000134.1 GCA_022571715.1 Bacteroidota bacterium
TACTGCTGATCTCAGTGATTGTGGCCTTCTTTAGTGCCGTTTTTCATGGTCCGGTTGAAAAGGCCCCGGATTTTATCCCGAAAGAACTCTTTGCTCCTGCAGGAATCGTCTTTGTAATCGCCCTGATGGGCTGGATGCCTACCGCAGTTGATATTTCAACGTGGCCAAGTTTATGGGCCGAAGCACGGATTAAACAAACAGGATACAAACCCACATTGAAGGAAACGCTCCTGGATTTTAACATTGGTTACTGGATCTCTGCCGTACTGGCTATTTGTTTTCTTACGCTCGGAGCGCTGATTATTTATGGAACAGGCACCAGTCTGTCAGACAGCTCGCCGGTGTTTGCCCACCAGGTTATAAGCATGTTTACTGAAGCAATAGGAAAGTGGAGTTATTACCTCATTGCTATAGCCGCATTTTCAACAATGTTCAGCACCACCATTACGGTTGTTGACGGATACGGGCGGGCTATTACACGTACGACCAAACTGCTTTTGAATAAAACCAAAAAAGATTCGCAAAAAGCGTTTACGATCTGGGCTGTTATTATTTCGTTTGGTGCTTACCTGGTAATTTACAAGTACCTGAATAATCTTACCAAACTTGTTGACCTTGCTACGATCTTATCATTTGTAGTAGCCCCACTTGCAGGATATCTGAATTACAAAGTGATTTACAGCGAAGAAGTGGGCATCGAATACCGACCTTCGAAAGGCATGAAATGGCTTGCTATTGCGGGACTGATCTTCCTCAGTTCATTTACACTCATTTATTTTGTCATCCTATTCAACCCTGAACTGGTTAGTCGTTGGCTTGAATAAGAGAAACATTATTATTGTATTATCCGTGACCGGACAAATAAATAATAAAAAAATTATGCAGTAGTTCCAAAAATAAACTAAGATGCGATACGATCATCAGCCCGGAAATGTAAGTATTGGATATTATCGTAAGGTGATTTTTAATACACGGGAAAATAATGACCCGTTAAGAATTATGTCAGAAGAACAATGGCAATTCTGGAAAGAAAACGGATATGTGATTATTCCGGATGCTGTACCCAGCAAAAATCTTAGCAGACTCATAAATCTAATATGGGAATTTGAAGAGAAAGACCCTGAAGATCCCGCAACATGGTACCGCCCTCCCCTGAGAAAAATGATGATGAAAGAGCTGAAAGGCAGTGGGATGGTGGAGTTATATAATCATCAATTTCTGTGGGACAACCGGCAACAACAGAAGATATATGAACTCTTTACTGATATCTGGGGTACGGAAAAATTGTGGGTTTCCATTGACCGTGTAAATCTTAATTTTCCTACGAGAGGCGATGAATTTAAAGGATTTATCCATTGGGACATCGACACATCTGATCCAAACAGGGGTAATAATGTGCAAGGCGTCTTATCGTTAACTGACACATCAGAAGAAACCGGCGGCTTTCAGTGTATTCCCGAACTATTCCGGAATTTTGACGAATGGGTTAAATCCCAGCCTTCAGACCGTGATCCTTTCAATCCGGATATATCCAGGTTGAAAATTGAAAGAATAAATACGAAAGCCGGCGACCTGCTTATCTGGAACAGTATGCTTGCCCATGGCATTGGACCAAACCGTTCAGACCGACCACGCATTGCACAATATATTGCCATGACACCCGCACAGGAAAATAATAAGGAATTACGTGAATGGCGTGTACGTTCCTGGAGAGAAAGACTGGCGCCTGACGGATATGCATTCCCAGGCGACCCCAGAAACTGGGAACAACAACAATCGGAAGCTGCAATGCTTACTGAACTGGGCAAAAAATTGCTTGGACTTGAGGACTGGTAGAGGTCACAAGTTCAAATCCAGAATTATTTTTCCTTTTCGCCCGGAAGATTCTGCATGTTTTACTGCCTTTACGACATCCTCCAGTGGATATCTGGCTTCAATGGAGACTTTGAGATCACCGGAAGCAAGCATTCCTAATACTTCTGAGGTAGCTTTTATTCTGGCTTCTTTAGACAACGACGAGAGCCACACGGATAACCAGAACCCTTTTACGGTCAGATTCCTGAACAACATAAGCCCGCTATTAAGTGGAATATTTTCAAGGCTTAACGATCCGAAAA
>JACZXH010000135.1 GCA_022571715.1 Bacteroidota bacterium
TCTGTATATTCAGTGTGTACTGATAGTTAAAGATTCTTCGATCCCTTAGACTGACGTCTAAGTTAGGCTTTTTGTACATCCCCTAGTCACCCAGAGAGGAGAATTTTCATCAAATCGTCTGTTTCAAATTACTACCAGTCAGCGCCGGGATCAATCCGTAACACTTCAGCCATTTCATCCAGCAGGGGTTGCAAATGTGCCGTATGCTTTCCGTAGCGTCCTCCGGTTTTTGGTTCGATGTTGCCGATATCCGGCAGTTTTAGTGCCGTATTACTGATTACTTCTTCAATTCGCTCCGTCCATTTGTTCCGGAGTGTCGTTTCTCCGCCAAATAAGCCCTCATCGATCAGGGCATCTTCATATTCTGATGCTTCAAAAATCCCGAGTGCGTAGGGCATAGCTGTATCGAGCGCGTTCTGCAATCGTCTCACACTTTCTTCCGTTGCATTCCCCAGCTGCTTCATAAAGCTGTTTGCGTGCATGATATGGTATTTGATCTCGCCTTTAAACTTTTTTGAGGCCAGGGCAAGCGGTTCATACGCCGAGCTGCTTAACATTTCAAAACGGATAATTTCCGAGGTGTCAAAGAGAAACTGACGGATGATACTAAAGTCAAACTCTCCTATGGGCAATTCGACAAACTGGCAGTTATGAAACAGGTTGGCATTACGCATAAAAGCAATCGTGTCCGGATCAGATTCACCGAGGTCGTTCAACATACGGTACAATACCAGGCTTTGCCCGATTTTGTCCTGAGCCATGGAAGAAAATGCGATATCTTCTTCGAGAATTGGCCCCAGGCCCGTCCATTCAGAATTGCGATGTCCGATAATAAGCTGGTCATCAGCAATCTTGTACAACAGGTCTATAATAGCTTTCGTATTCATTATTGCGGACCTTGTTCGTCTTTAAATTTTTTAATCTTATCTGCGCCACGGTAGTCAATGGCTTCCCTGAATGTTTTCTCCGGAAGGGTATCCCAGATATCCCGGTATGCTGCATCCGAAATATATATGTTGTCCGATTTTACGACCCATACATTGAAAACAGGTTTTCCCTGATCAAGTATCATTTTTGCCTGAAATACAGCGTCTTCAGAGCTTGTCGCACGTACTATTCCCACATGCGTATGTTGTTTTCCGCGTTTCATAAGATGGAAAACCTCGTAATTCACTTTTTCATCTTCCGGATCAGACGCAGGTTTTATTTTCTGATATATACTTACTCCTGCATCGCTGAACGCGGTTGTAAACACATCAGCAGTCTTTATGATCATAATGCCGGAGCATGTGCCCCTGCGGCTGTACTGTTCCTTGGCGAACACAAATGCTATATCCTTATCAGTTGCATGCACTATTCCTTCGTGCTGAAAAGATTTTTCAACTGTACGCTGAATAAATACCTCGTAGGTTTCGAGTTGATCCATAGGGTCTTTCCTGAATTCAGTGTTTTGTTCTTCAGGTACATCCAAACGGTTTATTCTAGGATCAAATGATTTCATACGCATAGTTGGTTATGCAAGCGGCATTACATATTCGGATTTTGGTTTCCGCAAAGCTTCTCTGACCCACCTGCCACGTTCTTCGGCGGTTCTCCTGACAGCAAGCCGCTCCTTATTGCAAGGACCGTCGCCATTAATAACCTTTTTAAATTCATCCCAGTCGGGCTCGGAATACTCCCATTTTCCGGAATCAGGATTTTGGCGAAGCTTGTCGTCGGGTACCGTAAGGCCCAGTTCCCAGATTTTGGGTACATACATGTCAAGCCATTGCTGACGGCAACCGTCGTTCGACAGCATTTTTATTTTCCACTTCATAAGAATATCCGTATGCGCTGAAATACGATCGGGCGGTCCGAAAAACTGCAGCATGGGCTTCCACCACCTGTTGATGGCTTCCTGCATCATTTTTCGCTGCGTTGGTGTTCCTGTTGCCAGATGGATCACACAATGATGACCATATTTAAGATGAAACGCCTCTTCAATGGTTATCCGTGCAAGCGCCCTGCAGTACGGGCCGTAGCTTCCTTTTGCATTGGCCATCTGATTCACGATCGCACCTGCATCTACCAGCCAGGATATAAAACAACAGTCGGCCCAG
>JACZXH010000136.1 GCA_022571715.1 Bacteroidota bacterium
AGTATATTCGACGATCCGCAAACGGAGGATACCCCGTTGTTACCATGTTTTGCAACCGGATATCCGGCACCCGCCACAACAAATGAAGCCAGTGTGGATATATTGAAAGTATTTTTGCCATCTCCACCGGTACCGCACAAATCCATTGGGTTATAGGCAGACAAATCTACTTTTATACACAAATCGAGCATGGCTTCCCGGAACCCATCCAGTTCTTCAATGGTTACCGATCGCATTAGGTAAGAAGTGATGAAGGCTGCCACTTGCCCCGGATTGTATTCGCCCCTGGCAAGGTTAGTTAAAACCTGCCGGGCTTCCGCTTTGTCCAGTCGTCTGAATTGTGTTAATTTCTGCAAGATTTCTTTCATATAGATTATATCTAATGTTTTATCCAGTTTTCGATAATTTTCATTCCTACTTTAGTTAACACCGATTCCGGGTGAAACTGAAGACCCCTCACATCATAGCTGACATGTGAAAGTCCCATAATGCACTTTTTTTCATCTACTGCCGTCACCTGGAGTTCACTATTAACTGTATCGGGATCAACCGCCCACGAGTGGTAATGGCACGCAGTAAATGAAGCAGGAAGGCCCCGGAAAAGAATTTCACTATTAACAATTACCTGCATCTCACCAGGTTCGCCATGACGTACTACAGGCATATTATATAACCTGGCTCCAAAGACTTCAGCTATACCCTGATGACCGAGACATATCCCTAATATACTTTTGGAATGACAGTAATTCCTGATAAGTGCTTTCAATATTCCTGCCGATTTTGGAAGTCCGGGCCCAGGTGAAATCAAAATTTTATCATAACCGGAAACCTCTTCCAGGTGAATTTTATCGTTACGTATTACATTTATCTTTTCCCCAAATCCCAGTTCCCTCAGAATATACACCAGGTTATAGGTAAATGAATCGTAATTATCGAGCACCAGTATTTTCATAACTTAAATTTCTGCGGCCATTTTAATTGCACTGCGCAATGCAGCCAGTTTATTATGTACTTCTTTCAGCTCACTTTGAATTGAAGACCGGGCTACCACACCTGCTCCTGCCTGATATGTAAGCGTATTGTTTTTGCTTAAAAAGGAGCGGATCATTATGGCATGGTTGAAATCACCGTTTATCCCAAGATAGCCGATTGCACCTCCGTAATACCCCCGTTGTGTAGATTCAAGTTCATCAATAAGCTGCATTGCCCTGAATTTCGGAGCCCCAGAAAGGGTGCCGGCAGGAAATGTTTCTGCAACCATCCGTAATGAAGATGTGTTCCGGTTTAAATCAGCGGTAACCTTTGATACAAGATGAATGACATGCGAATAAAACTGCACTTCTTTAAAAGTTTCCACTTTTATATTATCACCGTTTCTGCTGAGGTCGTTTCGGGCAAGGTCCACTAACATGATATGCTCCGCATTTTCTTTAGGGTCAGCAGCAAGCGCTTTTGCTTTTTTCTGGTCTTCATCATCTGATCCTGTGCGCTTAAATGTGCCTGCAATCGGATATATGGTTGCATGTTTATTTTTAATTACAATCTGGGCTTCAGGCGAGGAACCAAAAATTTTATAACTGCCATAATCAAAAAAGAAAAGATAGGGCGACGGATTTATGGATCGTAATGCACGGTACACATTAAATTCATCGCCTTTAAAATTCGTCCGGTACCTTCTTGATAGAACAATCTGGAATACTTCTCCTTTCTGACACAGGTCTTTACCTTTTTGAAGTATGTCCAGAAATTCAGCGTCTGTGTAATTGGACTGCTCTTCGTTTGAAGGTTCGAATGAATAGGATGGAATATCAAAGTTTTCAATTATATGTATGATTCTGTCAAATTGGGAAGGTTTTTCGTTACCGTTTATGTTTTGTTCGTACAAATGAAGCTCGTTTTTGAAATGATCTATGGCAATCACATATCTGAAAATCTGGTAATGCATATCCGGAATATCGTACTCATCCGGTTTTTTCCTGAAACGGATATCTTCAAAATATTTTACGGCTTCATACCCTATATATCCAAACAATCCCTGTGCGGCATATCGTCCAGCAATTTTGTTAATTTCAAAGCCTGAAAGAAATTCATTTA
>JACZXH010000048.1 GCA_022571715.1 Bacteroidota bacterium
GATGCAGAAAAAGGGAATTTACCCACTTTGATTTCATATCCGGCCTCTTTGGCTGCGGCCTCCGTGTAGCCCACCGATGCAATTTCCGGACTGCAATAGGTACATCCAGGAATGTTGTTATAGTTGATTGGTTCCGGGTTCAAACCCGAAATTTTCTCCACGCAGGTTATACCTTCAGCAGAAGCAACATGTGCCAGGGCCGGACCATGTACGATATCTCCAATAGCGTAAATACCGGGAATATTCGTTTTATAATGGTCATCCACAATTATTATGCCCTTGTCGGTGGTCACACCTGCTTCTTCCAACCCGATACCTTCAATGTTGGATGTTATTCCCACCGCGGAGAGCGCCACATCACAAGCTAATATTTCCTCCCCTTTCGGTGTTTTCACTGTTACTTTCACCCCTTTGCCTTTTGTATCTACCGCAGTGACTTCGGAGTTGGTCATCACTTTTATTTTTGACTTTTTAAACGATCTTTCGAGCTGCATCGATATTTCTTCGTCTTCAATAGGCACCAGGTGGGGCAGGAATTCCACAATGGTCACTTCTGTGCCGATGGCCTGATAAAAATAGGCAAACTCCACTCCTATTGCCCCGGACCCTACGATCACCATTTTCTTAGGCTGCTTTTCGAGCGACATGGCTTTCCGGTAACCAATCACATTTTTGTTATCAATGAGTAAATTAGGGAGTTCCTTTGACCGACCGCCCGTTGCGATAATAATATGACTGGCTGAATATTCTGTTTTCTTTCCATCTTCGGCTTCAACTTCTACTATTTTTCCTGGTTTCAGTGTGCCAAACCCACTGATAGCATCAATTTTGTTCTTCTTAAAAAGAAACTGGATTCCTTTGCTCATGCCGTCCGCTACACTGCGGCTGCGCTGCACCATTCCACCGAAATCAATGGTCGCATCTTTGACAGTAATTCCATAATCGGATGCATGTTGGATGTATTCAAACACGTTAGCGCTTTTCAGCAGCGCTTTGGTAGGGATACATCCCCAATTTAGACATATACCTCCCAGTGATTCCCGTTCAACAACTCCCACTTTCATTCCCAACTGGGATGCACGTATAGCAGCCACATATCCACCGGGGCCGCTGCCTATTATTATCAGATCATATTTTGTAGCCATAATTAATGGGTATTTCTTTGAAAGAATTGCGGCAAAAATAACCTATTGTGGTTAGGAAAAAAACAATCCTGCAGCTCCATTCTATTACCATGAAAATTTTGAATATTTGTCATGCTGAATTCTGCTACTGACAATTAAAGATACAAATGAACATCGTTATCTTAGACGGCTATACCCTCAATTCAGGCGACATTTCATGGGATGCGTTCAGGGCACTGGGCAATTTGCAAATTTTTGACCGCACCGGACCAATCGACGTTATTGACAGATGCAGCAATTCCGAAATTGTGCTCACCAATAAAGTGGTTTTATCTGCCGGTACGATCAAAAAGCTTGCAAAACTGCAATATATTGGCGTATTGGCTACCGGGTTTAATGTGGTAGCAGTGGAGGCCGCAAAAGAACTGGGAATTGTAGTAACGAACGTACCCGCCTATGGCACCCATTCAGTTGCCCAACACACATTTGCCCTTATTCTGGAAATATTTAATAATGTTGGTGGACATAACACAGATATTCATGATGGTGGCTGGAATCAAATATCTGATTTCAGTTACACACTTACTACCCTCCATGAATTGTCCGGTAAGACCCTTGGTGTGCTTGGCTGGGGTGAAATTGGTAAAAAGGTGGCTGAAATCGGAAAAGTATTCGATATGCATGTCATTATTCATTCATCTTATCCTGAAGCCGGTAGTCTCTTTGAATTTGTTTCCCTCGAAGACCTTTTCAGGAAAAGCGACATTGTGAGTATCCATACCAAACTTACCAACCATAAAATCGGTCTGGTGAACAACACCCTGTTTCGACTTATGAAAAAGGAAGCAGTACTTATCAACACCAGCAGGGGTCAGATCATTAATGAACAGGACCTTGCCGATGCGCTGAACAATGATGTTATCATCGCTGCAGGAATTGATGTTTTTACCGTAGAGCCGCCCTCGCCCGATGCACCGCTGCTCACTGCCAAAAACTGCATCCTCACACCCCACATCTCCTGGGCAACCAAAGAAGCCAGGGAACGGTTGATGCAAATTGCCGCTGATAATATCCGCGCATTTATTGCAGGCAATCCGGTCAATCAGGTAAGCTGAGATTACATTTTTAATTTTTATCTTATCTTGGCAGTCTGAAAAACACAGAACTAAAAATCCGTAAGAAATATGAAATTGTTAGAAGGTAAAACGGCACTGATTACTGGCGCATCAAAGGGAATAGGCAGATCAATAGCAAGACGATTTGCAGAACAGGGAGCAAATATTGCATTTACCTATTTGTCCAGCGTAGAAAAAGGTCTCGCTTTGGAAAAAGAGCTTATAGAAACAGGTGTGAAAGCAAAAGGCTACCGGTCTGATGCTTCTGACTTCACTGCCGCAGAGCAACTTATCAACGATGTGGTTGGTGAATTCGGATCGCTGGATATCCTTGTGAATAACGCCGGTATAACACAGGACAATCTTTTGATGCGAATGACTGAAGAAATGTGGGATAAGGTGATTAATGTGAATCTGAAATCTTGCTTCAACACAGTGAAAGCCGCTACACGCACCTTTATGAAACAAAGAGGAGGTTCTATAATCAACCTGACCTCGGTAGTGGGACTGAGAGGAAATGCCGGCCAGGCCAACTATGCTGCATCCAAAGCAGGTATTGTTGGTTTTACGAAATCAGTAGCGCTTGAACTTGGCTCAAGAAATATACGATCGAATGCCATTGCACCCGGATTTATCGAAACGGAAATGACTGCAGAACTGGATCAAAATACTGTGCAGAGCTGGCGCGAAGCAATCCCACTCAAACGCGGTGGTACGCCGGAAAACGTTGCCGATCTTGCTGTGTTTCTGGCGTCAGATATGTCGTCCTACATTACCGGACAAGTCTTGCAGGTAGACGGAGGCATGCTGACGTAACAAATGGATAGTTATAAAGCATATCTGATTACCGGATTCGATCCCGATATAACCGTTCCTCAAATTTTATAAACCTTTAAACAATATTTCAGTATAATAACTTAGTTTCATAGAATTAACCATTTAGATATTAATAATAAAACGAGTATAGCATTTGAAATTGCCCTTTAAAAAGATGATTTGAATAACTTAATCAATAATTCAGTTCTACCAATAATTGAGATTTGTAAAGTATCATGGAAAAATGCAAAATTTAATTATTGGATATTGAAGGTGACCACCCTGACAAATTTCAGCACCTATATGTCCCCCTCTTCGAGGGGGCGTAGGGGGAGGAAAAATCAGGGTCACTGTACTACTAAGATACATAAAGTAAATTATTACAAATTAATAGAAAATTTTAACTCGATAACTTAATTGTTCAATAAAACTTAGATGGTTAATTCTATAGTTTTATTCCTGAAATTCTACTACATGTTTAAAAACTACCTTAAAATTGGTTACCGGAGTCTCCTGAAGCAAAAGATTTATTCCGTTATTAATATTCTTGGATTATCCATAGGTATGGCCAGCGTTGTTCTGATCATGCTCCATGTGGAAGATGAACTCTCCTATGATAAAATTCATCTCAAGGGCGACAGAATTTACAAACTGCATCTTACCCGGCTTTACCCTGATCATATTACCAAGTATTCAATCACTCCACATTCTTTTTCAGATGTGATGGTAGAAGATTTTCCTGAAATTGAAACAGCCGTACGATTATTTGACGGGCCGGGTAATGTGGTTATAAATTACATTAATAATATTGGGGAAGAAATTGCTATTGAGGAGAGTCTGTTCATGCTTGCCGACTCTACTTTTTTTGATGTGTTCAGTACAAATCTTATTAAAGGTGATCCTAATACTGTCCTCAGAGGCCAGCAGGACATCATCATAACGGAGGAAGTAGCATATAAGTATTTCGGGGATGAAGACCCTTTAAACAAAGTACTGAAATTCGATCTTGGTGGGCCTCAACCCTTCGAAACCAAAATAGTGGGTGTGTGTGAAAACATCCCTGAGAATTCTCATTTTGACTTTGATTTTCTCGCGTCTAGCAAGTTAAATCCTTTTATTAACAACCCAAATTTTTATGCTTTTTCTGCCCACATATACTTGTTACTTAATGAAGGAGCATCGCCCGAATCGCTTGAAGACAAATTTCAGGATATGGTATTGAAATATGCTGCACCACAAATTGAACAGAACTTGAATACTACCTATGAGGATTATGTAGCTGCAGGAAATGGGTATGATTATCATCTGGTAAATCTTTTTGATATTCACCTTAATCCTGAAAAATACCAGGGTGACATAAAGCCCGGAGGAAACAAAAAATTCGTAAACCTGTTTATAGCGATTGCATTTCTTATACTGGTTATTGCCTGCATTAATTTCATGAATCTGGCCACCGCCAGATCAACCGAACGTGCACGCGAAGTTGGAATGAGGAAAACACTTGGTTCGCAAAAGTATCAGTTAATATATCAGTTTCTGACCGAATCTGTTCTTATAAGTACAATCTCCCTATTAATCGCTTTGATTTTAATACAACTGGCACTACCTCAGTTTAATTCCATTACCCAAAAAACACTTTCGTTGCATATTGATGACAGTTTCATATTAATTGGATTATTAGGTTTTAGCATTTTGGTTGGCATAATTGCAGGCAGCTACCCTGCTTTCATTTTGTCCGCTATAATGCCCGCAGAAATCCTGAAAGGCAACATGCAAACAAAAAAAGAAAATCTTTGGCTGAGAAACGGTCTTGTAGTATTCCAGTTCACGATTTCCATTATTTTAATGTCAGGCACCCTTTTATTTTGGAAGCAAATGAACTTCATCCTCAATAAAGACCTTGGATTTGATAAAGAGCAAGTCATGATAATAAATAATGCTACTTTACTGGGTGAGCAGTTCGAATCGTTCCATCATGAGCTGAGAGCTATGCCGGAAATCATTGAAACAGGTTCAACCAATGCCCTTCCCGGGGGGGGATTTGTCGGCATTCAATTTAAATCGGAAAGTAACGGCCAAATTATTACTGTAAACGGATTATTTGTGGACGATAATTACCTTGAAACATTGGGATTTGAAATGATTGATGGCAGGGATTTCTCACCAGATTTTAATGATTCAGCCAATGTAGTAATTAATGAGCAGACTAATTTTCTCTTAGGAGTTGACAATCCGATAGGTGTGAATCTTGAATTACAGGGTTTGAACGGACAAAACAATAGGGTGGTAACCATTATCGGAGTAGTCGGGGATTTTCATTACATGTCAATACATAACACAATTAGCCCGTTTGTATTTTTGAATAACGAGCCCGATAACATACACCAATTTATTCCTGTCCGGATCAAATCAGGCAATTATCAGGAAGCCATTTCTAAAATAGAAGCCAAATGGAACGCTATAGTACCCGGACAGGCATTTAATTATTCGTTTTTGGATGAAGACCTGCAGGAGTTATACATTAGTGAGTTTAGGTCAGGAAAAATTCTCAATATATTTGCTCTACTTGCAATTATTATAGCATGCGTGGGATTATTTGGACTATCTGCTTATACGGCAGCATTAAAAACAAAAGAAATAGGTATTCGAAAAGTTATGGGAGCCTCTGTAAGTAATGTCGTAATAATGCTGTCTAAAGATTTTTCTAAACTTGTGATAATCTCTATTGTAATTGCAATCCCTGTTTCATGGACATTGACAAGCCGATGGTTAGAAGAATTCGCCTATCATACAGATCTATCCGCTTGGATATTTATAGCTGCAAGCGTTACTGCATTATTGATTTCCTGGTTTACAGTAGGCTATCAATCGATAAAAGCCGCTATTATGAACCCTGTAAATTCATTGAGAAGTGAGTAGCGTTTATTTCTTAAATTATTGACCTGGCCTTAATCCTTAATCAACTATTTATCGTTTACTTTGGGATATATGGGTTCGGCCATCTTTTTTGAACACTCCTACTGGTTTTTTATTCTTTGCTTTCTGGCAGGTACGGGGTATGCATTTCTTTTGTATTATAAATACAAAGCACCCTGGAGCTATCGTGTCACCTGGCAACTTTTTACTTTTCGGGCTGTTCTGATCTCACTTTTAGCAGGCTTGCTGGTTGGGCCATTTCTTAAAATCATACAAAACCAGTTTGAAAAACCCAAAGTGGTAATTGTTATTGATAATTCACTGTCTCTCAAAATGGTTGAAGACTCAATTTCGTTATATAACTATATGGCCGATCTAAAACAATTAGCATCCAGGCTTAGTAATTCCGGCTACGAAATACGTCTCCGTACTTTTGATGAGGAAAATACCAGTTTGAATACACCGGTCTCTTTTGAACATCAGGTCACAAATTTAAATGCACTCCTCAGATCGGTGCAAAATGATTTTGAAGGAACCAACCTGGGGGCTGTTGTGCTACTGTCCGACGGAATTTACAACCAGGGTATCTCTCCCACATTTACCGAATTTACATTCCCGGTGTATCCTGTGGGCATAGGCGACACGATCAGCAAACAGGATCTGGTTATTAAAAACGTAATGTATAACCGGCTTTCGTACCTGGGCAACCAGTTTCCCGTCGTTGCAGAAGTATATAACGAAGGATATACAGGTAAACCCATAAAAATTTCTATCCGCAGAAATAATCAGGAAATTGCTTCTGAAATCTTCACCTTCAGCAGGAATAATCAACTCAAAAAAGTGGAATTTTTGCTTGACGCAGAAGAAATAGGCCTTCAAAGATACACGGTAAAGCTCGAAGGCATGCCGGATGAGTTTACTTACGTAAATAATATACGAAATGTATTTATTGATATCATCGATGGTAAAGAACAAATTCTGATCATAGCTGCATCCCCACACCCAGATATCAAAGCGATTGTCTCGGCCATCGAAACCAATGACAATTATAATGTCGAGCTTTTTATCCCGGGCATTTACAAATTTCCGGAAACCATCAAGGATATTGACCTGGTCATTTACCACCAGATTCCTGACAGCAAGCGCCTGACTGACACGTATGTAAAACGGATCAAAGAGCAAAAAATTCCAGAATTTTACATTGTCGGCAGCCAGACAAATATCAGTGCATTGAACAAAGCGATTGCCCCGGTGCGTATAAATTCCCCTCGAAATCAGGGCGACCTGGTTACGGCAATTTATTATCCGTCGTTCAACTTTTTCGGACTTTCCAGCGAACTGGTTGAATTCTTATCCAAATTTCCTCCAGTACGGGTCCCTTTCGGACAAATCAATATCGATATTGAATCGAGTGTACTGCTTCTTCAGCGGGTAGGAAGTGTAGAAACTGGGCGGCCTTTGCTTCTTTTCAGAAATACGGACGATAAGAAAACAGGCATCCTGTTTGGGGAAGGCATCTGGCAATGGAAATTATTTGATTATGCAAAAAACAAAAACAATACGTTGTCCGATGAATTGATACTGAAATCAATCCAGTACCTTACAACCAGGGATGACAAACGTAAATTCAGGATATTTCCCCGGATAAACGAATTTCTTGAAAATGAACCTGTGATACTTGATGCAGAGGCTTATAACAGCTTGTACGAGGTTATTTATGATGTTAAAATTGACATATCCATTACAAGCGATACGAACCGGTCTGTAGATTACACATTTGTTACAAGCAAGAATAATTCGAGTTTTTCCATACGAGATTTAGGACCGGGTATTTATTCATTTCAGGCCAGGGCGGTTATTAATGGCCAGCCGCACCAGGTATCAGGTGAGTTTGCTGTAAAAGCCTTGGACATTGAAGCAATTAACCTGACCGCCGACCACCACCTGCTGCGTGAACTGGCGATCAAAAGCGGCGGACAGTTTTATTTTTCAGGGCAACTCGATGAACTTGGGTCGGCACTGATCTTGAATAAGTCACCGGATGTAATTCACAGCAGCGAACAGTTTTTTCCCCTTATCAATCTTACCTGGGTGTTCTTTATATTGCTGGCATTGATTACAGGGGAGTGGTTTATCCGAAAATACCACGGAGGATACTGAAACCGGAAATTTATCGGTGTTTTTTCAATACAATATATTTTTTCGAACCACAATATATTTTTGGAAATAATGGAATTATTATGTATTATTAACTAATTTCTTAGTTATGACTCGCATTTATTTCCTATTTATAATAATTATTCTTATTTCCTGCATCGACTATGGTAAAGATGGTCTGGAAGCATTTGATCAGGGAAAATATAAGGAGGCCCTGGAGATGTTCAATTTTGCTTTAGCGAGGTCACCAAACAATGAATCCTATCATTACAATAAAGCCCGCACCCTGGAAGAACTCGAAAATTACGAGGAGGCATTAGTAGAATATTCGTGGGTTGTACGCAACAGCCCAATGCCCTCCAATGCCTATCTGGGCAGGGGCCGTTGTTACTGGAAAATGGAAGACTATGAAAGCGCAGGTATGGACTTCACTAATGTACTACGTGCATCTCCGGACAATTTTGAAGCGCATTATCTACGCGGACGAGTGGGGCTTAAACTAATGGATTATGCCAATGCCATTGAAGATCTAAACGTATCCATACGTTTGAATCCTACACATGAAATGGTGTATTTTCACCGGGCGGTAGCCCTGGGCCAAATCGGATTTATAGAGAGCGCAATCCATGATTTCTCAAAGATCATTGAAAGAAACACCGGACTGCTTCAGGCATATTACAACCGGGGAATATGTTACCAGCGAATTGACAGATTTGAATCCGCTATTGAAGACTTTTCACATGTATTTAAAAATGATAAAGACAAGTTAGAGAGCCTTTGGCGAAGAGGGTATTGCTATTTACAGCTTCGTAATTATGCGAAGGCATGCAAGGACTTTAACGAGGCAATTAAGCACGGATTTAAGCCGGAGGTAACGTATCATCTAAAGATATGTAAATAAGTTCTTTTCAGGCTCTTCAACGCTATCTCAAGCACCTTTACTCTCCTATCTCATCAACGTCTATGTCTTTTACCACCTCACACCGCTTCCGCGGGGACGGTGGTATTTCATAACCTGGCGCCCGCATCTCTTCCGGATCAGATTTCTCCCGGTGATTTGGTATATCCTATAATTTGATGGCCTTATTCACATATATTCACTTGTTAAATTCAAACTAATTACCTCTAAATCAGATAGTTTTGGTTTCCTTCCTGTCTTTCTAACATTACCACCAGTATCAAAGTCCGGCAAATTCAACGACTTGATGGTTTGATGAATTTTACACAACAGGTTCAGTAAGATTAATATTAAAAATAACGCGGCTATACTTACAACCAGACACAATAATGTATTAATTTTAATAATTCCTACTATCATGAAATCCAGGATTCTAGTAATGGCATTAGTATGGTTGTTCATTATTAAGCTGTGCATCACTCAATATGCGAGCGCACAAAAGATCAAAGTCAAATTCGGAAAAGTGACAATGGAGGAACTGGAAATGTCCGTTTACCCAGCTGATAGTAATGCCGAAGCCGTCATTTTGTATGATAAGGGTGAATTTAATCCAAACGAATTTGAGTTTACCCGGCATCTCAGAGTTAAGATCCTGAAAAAGTCTGGAACAAGATGGGGTAACTGGACCATTAATACCCCAAGAAGAGCAAATTTTAGGATAGTTGTGCATAATATAAAAAATGGAGAGTATGTGGTTGAAAAAGCCAAGAGTAACTCCATATTCAAGGAAGAGGTAATTAAAGGAACCAGATCGTATAAAATTTTCGCTCCGAATGTAACGGTGGGAAGCGTAGTAGAAATTAAATATACACATCGGGGACTTCCACGTGAATGGCGTTTTCAGGAAAGAATTCCTGTAAAATATAGTGAACTTTATCTACCCCCCTCCGGGTACATGAATTTCAATAAAACCCACTTTGGTTTTGAACCTATTCAAACTGTGGGAAGTAACAGGTGGATTGCTCAGGATATGCCAGCTTTCCAGGCAGAACCATTTATTAACCACTACAGTAATTATATTACAAAGTTTGAGATCCAAGTGGAATCATTCGGTTTCGGCAGTTTCAGTTCTTCCTGGGAAGAAATCAGTGAAACTTTGCTTGAGTCATCTAGATTTGGTGAAGTCATTAAAGGTTGTGGATTCTTAAATGACTATGCCAAAGAACTTAAATCGAAAGAACTATCCGCCCAAGAAACAATCCTGGCCGCGTACGATCATATCAGGGAACAAATCAAATGGAATGATATTTACCGGATAATGGCCTCTGATGGTTATTCAGTAAATTATAAAAAGGACCATAGCGGTACATCGGCTGACATAAACTTAATCCTGATCTCATTACTAAAAAAAGTAGGGATAACCGTGTATCCTGCCGTGCTAAGTACTCGTGATAATGGCCTTATTTTAGAATTTAGTCCCACTATTAATAAGCTAAACCACGTCATTGCCTATGTAAAACATGAGACGAAGAATGATACCTTGGAGTACTTGTTAGATGCATCATCGGATAAAGTAACTCCTGGTATTCTTCCACCGAATTGTCTTAATGGAAAGGCCTGGGTTGTATTAGATAAAGATAAGGGATTCTGGTTGGAATTGAATAAGGATGTCATTAGCAAAAAAAACCAATTTATAAATATTGTTCTTGGTGATGATGGATCTGCTGTGGCTACTGTAGATCAACAATTCTGGAATTATGCTTATCTGGAATGGGCTGAAAAACGGGAGGAGGATGAAGATGAAAGGAAATATATTATAGATCTGGAAAAAGAAT
Source organism: Bacteroidota bacterium (assembly GCA_022571715.1). Classification (GTDB taxonomy): domain Bacteria; phylum Bacteroidota; class Bacteroidia; order Cytophagales; family Cyclobacteriaceae; genus SZUA-230. The sequence continues at coordinate 10,862 of JACZXH010000048.1, forward strand.
ATCCAAATATCACCGTTACTGACTACTATGTTAAGAAGGAAGAACCAAACAATCTGTTTGTAGGTGAGGTGTTTAAAATTGACCTTGCAAACTATGTTCTTGATGCCGGAAACGCAGTAATCTTCTCACCTTTTCTTTTCTTTGAATACAGCGAGAATCCATTCAAGTCGGAAACCAGAAAGTATCCAGTTGATCTTAACTTTCCGAGGGAGTTGTCGTCAACGGTAATTGTGCAGTTTCCTTCAAAGTACAAAGTCATGTCAATGCCTGAATCGCTCCAGATGAGGAATCCGGATTCTTCGGCCGTATTTAGATTTTTATCCAACACTTCTGGTAATAGAATTCAGATTCAAATGAAGCTTCAACTTAACAGGTCGATTTTTACTGAAATGGAATACCTCGAATTAAGGAATTTTTTCAGTGAAGTAATCAAACGGGTAAATCAACCTTTGGAATTAAACAAAAATACTTAATGCGATGGGCAGATATATTGTATTTCTTTTTATTATCATTCTGACTTCCGGATCCTTGTTTGCTCAAGAATATGCGAGAATCAAGAATAGTGTCACCAAGTATATTATAAAGAGTCTGGAGGATATTGAAGTGGAACGCAGCTATACCATTGTTATCAAGGATGAAAAAGGGGACAAGTATTCTCAATTTTATGACTACTATGATCAATTTAAAAAAATCACGAAGCTCTCTATGATCATAAGGGATATGAACGGGAAAAAGATTCGTAAACTGGGTAAAGCAGATGCATATGATGTCATGTTCAATCAATCTTTTGAGATTGGTGATGCTCGTATGCTTATTATTAATCCCGATTATAAAAATTATCCCTATGAGGTAGAGGTAAATGAAGTAATAAAATTCAATGGAATTATTGGCTTTCCTGAATGGTTACCAAGGGCTTATTTTAACGTGGGTGTTGACTATGCCAAGTTAATGGTGACTGTTCATCCTGATATCGAAATTCGATGGCACCAAGAATATATAAACAAGGACCTTGAATTATCAACTATTGACGAGAATAGAGTTTTTATATGGGAGATATCTGATCTTGAAGCAGTTAAGCAAGATATTCATTACAAGGAATTTTATGAAACACAACCTAAAGTCTTATTGGCGCCGACCAATTTTCAATTAGACGGCTTTTCTGGGCGTATGGACACCTGGCAAGATTTTGGCAAGTGGTTTTTTGAATTGAATAATAATGATTATCGGCTTTCTGATGAAACCAAATCATTTCTTGATGGGAGAATTGGGGAGAATCCCGATGAAATTATCAATGACGTTTATAGATACATGCAGGATCGAACCAGGTATGTCTCTATTCAATTAGGTATTGGAGGGTTTAAATCAATTGCTACTGAAGAAGTAGAACAAACGGGATATGGTGATTGTAAAGCTTTGAGTACGTATATGAAGAATATGTTGGATTACGTAGGCATTCCATCTAACTATATTTTGGTAAGAGCCGGTAGAGATGTGCCGGATGTAAAGGACGATTTTCCAAGTAACCAGTTTAATCATGTCTTCATTGGCGTTCCGCTGGAAAGGGACACTATTCTACTGGAATGCACGAGTCAAATGGTACCCCCTGACTATATCGGAACATTTACTGATGATCGTAATGTTTTATGGATTTCTGAGGATGAAAGTAAAATTGTCCGATCAAGATCCTACGATATGGATAAAAACCTCAAAAGGACATTTGCTAAAGTAGAGATAGATGAACAAGGAAATGCAGAAATGAGCCTAAATGTTGAAAAGAGCGGTGTCCTATTTGATGAAATTCTTATGCTCAAAAGTGCTGGAAAGGATTATATTGAATCCTTTAATTATAAACGTTTCCCTTTCAAAGATTTTACCATAACAGACTTTCAATTTGATCAGGAAGATCGAGAAGAACCGAAATTCATCTCTTCATTTGAGCTTAAGGTGAATGGTTTAGGTAAGGTTTTAGGAGATAAGATTATACTTCCAGTTAACCTGCTCAAACCTGCCCGGGATTATATTAATTATGATGAGTATAAAAACTTTGCTGAGGTCCGACGAGGTTTCACAATTGTGGATGAGGTAGATATATTTTTTGCCCACAGTTTTTGGGTTTCTAATCTTCCAGACAAAATCAAAATTGAATCTGAATACGGCTCCCTTGACATTAATATTCTTCATGAGGGGAATAAAATTCACATAGTCAGAACTCTAAAAATCCAAAATGGGACTTATAAGCAAGATGATTTTAGAAAGTTCTCAAATTTCGTCAAGGAAATTTCTCGTGCAGAAAAAACTAAATTGGTTTTAAATCTTAAAACTTAAACCGCTGCTGTCCATCTTCACCCCCACCCATCAAATCAAATCAAATCCCCTCAACTGGGTGTAGTTTGGTAGGTGAGATTACTCGGGCCAATGCAGGCGCCGATGATAAGACTTGAGCCATTAAAGGGAATGGTGCAAAATGGCCTGCACTTTGCGGATAGCTATAGGCGCCACAATTTTTATTGCATCCACCGGGAGGTTTGTTTTTCTTCTAAAAACTATATAGTTTACTATATATTTAACTATATAGTTTATGGGACGCAGGACAATCGAAAACAGGAACATACGAAACCTTCAGAAAACAGCAGGAGGAAGTACTTACATAGTCAGTTTACCTATAGAAATCATTAGGGAGTTAGGCTGGAGAAGAAAACAGAAGTTGGTAGTTAAACGCTACGGGGATGGCATCCTGATCAAAGACTGGAAACCAGAATAGGCCCAACTCTGGGGACTCAACTCTGGGTGTAGTTTGAACTACACCTAAATATTTATGTTTGATGTATGGGATCAGCTTATCAAATTCAAGATCAAGGTGGTTTATATTTCTTTATATTTCAAATAATTGGCTGGGTGGATATTTTTTCAAGGCAGATTAACAGGGATGAAGTCGAAGTTATACTTGTCCGCCTCTTGAGGAAACTACGACTAGTTAGTTTGGTTAATCCCCGATAGCTATCGAGGGCGGCCCTGCGACCTCCCACCCCATCACCACTTCCGCTGGGACGGTTATATTTCATAACCCGGTGCTATACCTTTTTCCGGATCAGATTTTTCCCGGTGATTTGGTATATTATCATGATAATGTAATTCCACATCTTGAGCTCGAAAATGTAGCTGTGTAAGTCTTTAATCCAAAAAGGAAACCTGAAATTATTCAAGCACCATATTTCCTTTGAATATAGTTAAGTCACTCGTACCGCAATGTATCAACCGGATTCATTAGTGAAGCACGAATTGTCTGAATACTTATTGTAACCCAGGCAATTAGTAGAGAAAAAACCAGGCTTATTATAAAAGGCGTAAGTTGAATATTATCATGATAAGCAAAATTTTCAAGCCAGTTTGTCATTACAAAATAAGCAAGTGGTCCTGCAATTACGAAAGAAAATAACACGAGCCATGTAATACCTTTTGTGAGTAACACCACAATCTGAACCACTGATGCCCCCAATACTTTGCGTACTCCAATTTCTTTTAATCGCTGCTCCGCAATATATGATGACAATGCGTAAAGCCCCATGGAAGCAATAAATATGGCCAAAATTGAAAATACTTTGACAACAATACTCAATCGATCCTCCTCCGCATACAACAGATCGAAACGGTCCCCGACAAAATAGCTTGAAAACGGGAATCCTGGTCGAAGGAAAGCCCATTGCTCCTGAAGATAAGCCATCACTTCATGCTGATATCCCTCTTTTATACGGATAGCAATATTTCTTGCCCTTCCTGAAGATACCAGGAATACAATGGGCGCTATTTGCTGATGCAACGATTCGAAATGGAAATCTTTGACTATCCCGATTATACGGCCTTGCCGTCCACCATAATTGAATTTTTTGTCTATTGCTTCTTTGGGGGTTTCCCACCCGATAGCTTTCACTGCGGCCTCGTTAATTACGAATGCTTCTGCTGAATCACTTGCCCTGGTAAAATCAAAGTTTCTCCCAGCAATAAAAGATATTTTAAAATTTTCCAGAAATCCATGATCAACATGAACATCGGCCACGCGAAAACTGATCTGCTTCATCTCTCCATCAACCTCAGCAACTGTGCCTTGCGAATCCAACAATCTTCCGGAGGGAATCCGTGAAGAAATTGAAACACTTTCAATTCCTGGTTGAGATTCCAGTTGCTGTTTTATTGAGGCATATTTGTTGTGTATATCTGTATTAATTGGCAATATAACCATGCGGTCTTTATTGAATCCCAGATCTTTGCCCAGCATATAGGATAACTGATGTTGTACTACGCCGACACCTACAATCAATGCTATGGAAATAGTAAACTGAATTATCACCAAAATTGAACGCAGGCTAAACCGACTACCGGCTACTTTACCTTTCCCCTTCAGAATACTTGCAGGATTAAATGAAGCAAGATAAAATGCAGGATAGCTACCTGCAGCGACACCGGTAATCAGCGTAATACCTCCTATCATTGCCAGGGTAAACGCATCTTTTGAAAGATTCAATGCGAGTCCTTTTCCGATGAACTCATTAAATGTAGGAAGCAACAAATAAACCAAAATAATGGCTAAACTCATCCCAAGAATGGCAAACAATACAGACTCCACCAAAAATTGACCGACAAGTGTAGATTTATATGCACCCATCACTTTTCTTAATCCCACTTCCTGCGCCCTTTTGGAAGACCGGGCTGTTGACAGGTTTATGAAATTAATGCAGGCGATTACCAGTATAAACAGGGCAATAACAGTGTATATATAAACATAAGCAATATCCCCATTGGCCTCGACTTCCGAATCGAGATGGGAGTGCAGATGAATTGAAGTAAGAGGCCAAAGGGTCAGGTAATTATATTCAGAAGGTTTACTTCCGTTGCTTGTGGGTTGTAAATGGCGATCCAGGAAATCAGGTAACTGCGATTGCAGTTTTTTATAATCATACCCTTCAGGAAGTAATAAATATGTAGTGTAGTTGTTACTTTCCCAGGACTGCATCATCCGATCTCTTCCCACCATTGCCTCATAAGTACTTAACGAAGCCAGCATATCCCAATTGAAATGAGAATTCAGGGGCACATCCCGGGCAATACCCGTAACCTTCAATTCAGTGAGATTGTCATAATTGACCATTTTACCTAACGGATCTTCATCACCAAAATATTTTTTTGCCGTCGTTTCAGTCATTACTATGCTATTGGGTTCAATGAGTGCTGTAGCGGGGTCACCCTTTACAAGCGGCCAGCTAAAAATGTCAAACACGTCACCATCCACCAGAAAAACTCGTTGTTCTTCGATCTTTGTGTCGTTATATGTAATGAGTGGGTTATCACCCAGGAAACGAACGGCATGTAGTACTACATTTTCAAAATCATTGCTAAGCAGTGGTCCAAAGGGAGGTGCAACGTTACCCAGGTGGAGGCTTGTTTCTCCATCCTGGTTTACCCAGGCACGAGTAATTCGTACGATCCGTTCTGATTTTTCATGATATTTATCAAAACTGAGTTCATCATTTACAAAAAGCATGATAAGTATGGTCGCTGCCATACCAATGGCAAGACTGAAAATATTAATAAATGAAGATCCTTTATTTCTGGAAATATTGCGAAAAGCAATTTTAAGATAATTGATTAGCACTGGCTTTGTTATTTGAATGGTGGTTTAATCAATGACGAAATAATTATATAATGGTTGCATTTTACAAATAATAATTGAGCCTTCGGTTTAGAGGACCCAATATAACCACTCGATAATTTTATATTTTTAATTTCCCTTGCGGATAAAAATGTTTCCATTGTAGGATTGGATAGTAATTTCAGGGCCTCCGCCATTTATATTACCACGCACCCAGTTATCCACTTTCACTTTATACACCCCGGACTTGGTACGTTCTGATTCACTGTTTACTTTACTTGTCAGCATTTCCATTCCAAAGCCTTCATAAATTTCCCCTTGTCTGGATTTCATCTTAAAACTTGCTTTCGTTGTTGATGGGAATGAGAGATCGATTTTACCATTGTAGTTACGGTATGCCATTGGAGTATCCGGAGTTACTTTATCGAACGTTACTACAATCGCACCATTGTATGTTTTGGCGACTACCGATCCAGATATATTCTGAAGGGTTATTTTTCCATTGAAGTTTTCGGCCTCAATTTCACCGACGATATCGTTTACCTGTATATCACCATTATTATATGTTTCAAGGTTAAGATCGAATTTTTTAGGCACCAATATATCCAAATCAACACCTCTGTTCCAAGATTCAGACTCTACAACAACGGTGTTGTCCTTTTCATAAACTTCAAGATCAAGTGCATGGTAACTAATTTTCATAAGCCCCTCATTGTTAACGGTTTCTTCTTTACTTTTTGATTTTACTTTTCGCTCCATGCTCCGGTAGTTGATAATCACTTCTGAAACATTCGACCCCTTAATGGTTATTGAACCTCTATTTATATCCACTTTCAATTTGCCCGATTGACCAGGATTGGTAAGGGGTATTTTCAGCTGACCCGAATCCTGCGCGAAGACCTGTGTGGATAGAAAGAAAGCAATCATTATTGTAATTCCTGAAATACTTAACCTATTCATAACTATTTTGTTTAATTGTCCTGTTTATTTAAATTTCCTTTACGATAACATTTCCATTGAAGGTTTCAAAATCAATTTTTACTCCTCCATTTCGAACTTTTATGGTTGTGTATTCACCGATTTTATACCTGATTCCACCGTTATCAAATACTTCAGTTTTTTCTATTTTTACCGGGAGGTATTTTATATTGTCAATATTGGTAAATAAATCCCCATTACGGCTTTTAAATCCAAGTACCGCATTTAGGTTTTCATTAAAAGTGGCATTTATATCTCCGTTGAGGGTGTAAAACCTTGATGGCGTTAAAGGAACTGATATGTAATTAATATCCAAATCCCCATTAATGGTAGACACTTTCGCCGCTCCGGATATATTTTTTAATCTGATGTTCCCATTTATATTCCGTATAAGGAGTTCACCCTCCGAACCTGATACATTGATATCTCCGTCATTAATGGTTGTCAGGATAAGATTTGTTCTGGCAGGGACTTTTAAGGTGAAATCAAAATGGAAATCGAAATCCGAATCCCAGTCATCAAACCGATAATGATACAAATCATTTTCATTGTTACCATATCCTTCATTATCCTTACAAAAACATCTTCCTACACCCCTTATATAAATGATAAGTGAATCCGGCCTGTTCATTTGGCCCAATTTTAACTGCTCACGTACCCAGGTAAGCTTTTCCTGGCTATTCGCCCTAAGAATTTTGTTAACTTCAATGACAACCAGATCACCATCCCAGGTTTCTACATCAATATTTCCATTTACATTTGCAACATACAATACTGCTGGTGCTGGGAATTCCTTCCGGATAGTCTCTTCAAATTTTTGGCCCTGCACATTTGAAAATACGAATAGTAGTAATTCTGCAAAAACAATTGTCGTGAGATTCATAATTGATTAAATTATCTTTTCCAAATTTTCCTTAATTTTAGCCATAACTTCCGGGTCCACCTCTTCATCTTGAAGAAGTATTTCAAATTCCTTAATGGCATTTTTATCCTGAAGGCGTACCATTAATTCTGCCAGTGATAAAAGAACAAGGGCTGATTGTTGACTTCGTATAGCCCTCACGAGCCCTTCCCTTACTTCGGGTACCGATGCATATGGTTCAAGTGCTTCAAGTGCGGCAAGTCTTACATTTACGTTATCATCATTACTTAGTGTGTTCAAAAGAGCCAACGATACTTTTGAATCAGCACCAATTTCATGGCTGATACTTACAGCTTTGAGTCTCGTTGTAGCCGAAGAATTTTCAAGCATGCTCATCATCATCATCTCCTTCATTTGCTTGAGCTCGCCGTTCAGATCGGCCAACTCGTTTTGGTATCGTCCTGACGGGATAATTAATCTCCCCACAAAAATTCCAATGGCAAGAATCAGTAGTGTAAACGCTAACCGGAAATTAGCTTTATCCCATGTTGGGATGATCGCGAATTTTAAAATACTATCAAATATGCGCGGTTTTATCATCTTTCGTTTTTCTTCGGAAAGCATATTATAAAACCTCGCACGCAATGATTCATTGGGCTCCGGCACAAGCATAGCTGACCGGGTATGCAAATGGCTTAAATCTTCCAATTCTTCAATGTCGATAATACCGTCTTCAATAAACTGTTCCAGAATTTTAGTGTCTTCCGGGTTAAGTCCACTGCTCTTGTATTTTTTCATCAGCTCGTCTTTTTTCATCGGATACATTATTATGTAGTATAATCAAAGTCTCTGCTCATCATGGAAATAACTTTTTTCAAATCGCCTAATGCCCTGAATACCCTCACTTTCACATTACCTTCTGAAATTCCATAGAGTTCTCCAATGGCATTGTATTTCATTCCTTCAAGTTTGCTCAGCACAATCAATTGTTTTTTCTCAGGCTCAATCATTTCCAACGCATCATATAACATCCTGTCATTGTACTCTTTAATTTCTGTTGACTTATGTTCCGTATCATCAGTAATTTTATTGTTCCACTTTTCAATATCACTCGTGACAAACTTGCGCCGGTTATCTTTTTTGAATTGATCATTACTCACATTTCGTGCAACATGAAACATCCACACTTTAAATGATCCACCGCCCCTGAAACCATTACGATATCGTAGTATCCTAATAAATACATCCTGGACTAAATCTTCACTAACACCAGCATCGCAATGCATCCTGTAAAGAAAAGTAAAAAGAACCTTATGATATCGTTCATAAAGCAATCCCAATCGGTCAATATCACCCTCTTTAACCTTGGTCATTAGTGCATTATCCGAAATTGATTCCAAGAGCCTTGTTTTTATTATTCAATTTTCACGCAGGTAAACCGCTGCTTACCTTAAAGGTTACACAAATTGAGAATTAATTATAAGAATTGAAATTTAAATCCTCCACGCTGGTAATATAACCCTGTGAGCAGGATTGGATGATTTATTTGCGAGTGCCAGTAATTATGCTAAACTGAGTTCAAGATTCACATAAATCTGATATGAATGTGTGGTTACATTTGCAGACTTTGACAGAAATTACGCCTGGTTTCTGTTGATTGGATATCACAAATCGTGATAGCAAGTTTTAAAAGTTATTCTAGGACCTCTCAACTTGTTATTTATTCTGCTTGGTAGCTTTCTTTTTCTTCAACTTGAACTTTAGTTCTTTCTTTTTTACATCCAGGTCGACCATTATGACCTCGCCTTCCTTGATTTCGGATTTAAGTATCTCCTCAGCGATGGGATCTTCGAGATATTTCTGAATCGCACGGTTGAGTGGCCGGGCGCCATATTGAGGGTCATAGCCCTTCTCGGTAAGAAAATCTTTTGCTTTATCAGTCAGTTCCACTCCGTATCCGATCGCTTTAATCCGTTTAAGTAACTTTTCGAGTGATATGTCAATGATTTTGTGCAGGTGCTCACGGCTGAGCGAGTTAAACACGATCACATCGTCGAGCCGATTCAGAAACTCGGGGTTAAAGGCCTTTTTAAGCGCATTATGGATCGTGGATCTCATTACTTCATCAGTGTCCTGCGATTGAGATTTTGAAATAAAACCAATCCCACTGCCGAAATCCTTCAGGTCTCTCACCCCGATATTGGAGGTCATAATAAGTATAGTATTCCTGAAATCAACCCTGCGGCCCAGTCCGTCAGTAAGGATGCCGTCATCCATCACCTGCAGCAGCAGGTTAAACACATCCGGATGGGCTTTCTCAATTTCGTCAAGAAGTATGACGCTGTAAGGCTTGCGTCGAACTTTTTCGGTCAACTGGCCACCTTCTTCGTACCCTACGTATCCGGGAGGCGCACCAACAAGTCTGGAAACGGAGAATTTCTCCATATACTCGCTCATATCTATACGCAACAGGCTGTCTTCTTTATCAAACAGGTAGTTGGCAAGCACTTTTGCCAGTTCGGTTTTACCCACTCCTGTAGGGCCGAGGAAAATAAACGTTCCGATGGGTTTTCTCGGATCCTTGAGTCCCACACGGGTCCGCTGAATAGCCTTCGTAAGTTTCGAAATGGCCTCTTTTTGTCCGATCACTTTCGACGAAAGTTCCTGCGACATTTCAAGCAGTTTATGGCTTTCTTTCTGGGCAATACGTTTGGTGGGTATGCCCGTCATCATGGCCACTACATCCGCTACACTTTCTTCCGAAACTTCATACCTTTTCGAACGGGTTTCGTTATCCCATTTTGCTTTAGCAATTTCGAGTTGTTCGATCAGCTTTTTTTCCTTATCGCGCAGTTGCGCCGCCTCTTCATATTTCTGGCTTTTTACAACCCGGTTCTTTTCTTTTTTTACATCCTCTATGGATTCTTCCAGTTCAAGTATTTCTTTGGGAACATGAATGTTGTTGATATGAACCCTGGCGCCAGCTTCGTCCAGAACATCGATGGCCTTATCCGGAAGAAACCGATCCGAAATATACCGATCCGAAAGTTTCACACAGTCTTCAATGGCCCCATCCGTATAAATCACATGATGATGCTCTTCGTATTTATCTTTGATATTCTGAAGAATGGTTATGGTTTCATCAGGTGTTGTAGCGTCCACCATCACCATCTGAAACCTCCGTGCAAGGGCGCCGTCTTTCTCAATATACTGGCGATATTCATCCAGCGTGGTCGCGCCTATGCATTGTATTTCTCCTCTTGCCAGAGCAGGTTTAAACATGTTGCTAGCATCCAGTGAGCCTGATGCTCCACCCGCTCCCACGATCGTATGTAGTTCGTCTATAAACAGGATCACATCGGGCGATTTTTCAAGCTCATTCATAACCGCTTTCATACGCTCTTCAAATTGACCGCGGTATTTTGTGCCTGCCACCAGCGAAGCAAGATCAAGGGTTACCACCCTTTTACCGAACAGTATACGCGACACTTTTTTCTGCACAATACGCAGTGCAAGCCCTTCGGCAATGGCGGTTTTTCCAACGCCAGGTTCGCCGATCAGGATAGGATTATTTTTTTTTCGGCGGCTGAGAATTTGTGCAACCCTTTCGATCTCCTTCTCCCTGCCTACAATGGGGTCAAGTTTGCCATCTTCGCCAAACTTTGTGAGGTCTCTGCCGAAATTGTCGAGCACGGGTGTACGCGATTTTTCGGTACTACTTTTCGATTCCTTGGAGCCCCCGGGGTTCGATCCTCCACTGAACATTTTAGAAGATTCATCGTCATCATCCTCGGGTTCGGAAGTAGCCAGTGGATTATCAGCCTGATATTCCAGCAACTCCTTCACCACATCGTAGCTTACATCAAATTTGTCAAGAATCTGTGTGGCGAGGTTATCTTCATCACGCAGTATCGAAAGCAAAAGGTGTTCGGTGCCGATGAGCTGGTTTTTAAATATTTTTGCTTCAAGGTAGGTGATCTTCAGAACTTTTTCAGACTGTTTTGTAAGCGGTATGTTGGCCAGGTTTTTTACATTATGGGTAGCCGTTCCCTTTGTTGCCTGCTCCACTGACTGACGCAGCTCGTCAAGAGAAACGCCCAGTTTTTTTAGTAAGCTCATAGCCACTCCATCCCCTTCCCTGATCATGCCGAGAAGAAGATGTTCCGTCCCGATATATTCATGACCTAACCGTAGTGCTTCCTCCCGACTAAGAGAAATTACTTCTTTCACCCTGTTTGAAAACTTCGCTTCCATTTCAATCACTCAATGTATTGCATTGGTAAATCTATCACTTTTCATTCTAAAACAAATAGTGTGCCTGAAATTATTAGTAAAACGATATTAAATTTTTAAATGTTCAATTAGTTACGTGTAATTGATGCATTGAGTATGGATACTGCATGCGATCCTTCGCAGAAAATCAAATCTAAAACACTCAGATTCGGGATAAACCGGTTACCGAAAACCTGCGTATATGGAACAGGATCGAAAAAAGAAGGCCATTTATATAGATTTTTTGAATTAAGGGAAACTCTGAAATCTATGTAAGGAGCATGGTAGGTATGAATAAACTTTTCGGTAAATAAAATTTCTTTTTTCAGATCGAACATATACAGACATTCTGACATGCTTTCAACAGAGAGTTCAAACAACAATTCCTGTTTGGTGAAAAATAATGGCCGTATGCGGTCTTCGAAATGTGCAAAAAAAGGCGCTTTGCCATACGCGGACGTAAGAGACCTCCATTGCCGCATCTGCCATTGCTGGCTGTTGTCGATCAGGATGCTTGTGATGGGAATATTTTTTCGGCTACCCTTAACCGGAATATTCAATGTGATGATACCATTTGCTCCCAAAATATTGCAGTGTGAGCGGTAGGTTTGCCGGACAAAGCTTTCGTGTTTTTCAACGTATGCCTTACCGGCGTTTATCCAATTAGCCAAATAGGCAACATTAGGAAAATATGCACAAGAGAAAATGGCAGGCATGTTTTATAATAAACAGGTAATAGTTACAGATCTTCCGTATCCCCCAGCCCTTCACGTACTACTTCATACTCCTCACCAGTGCAATCAATGACTGTAGAAGGTATGTTTCCTCCCAGCCCTCCGTCAATCACGATATCTACTTTAAGCTTATACCTTTCATAAATTTGATCCGGGTCAGTCATATACGCCACAAAGGCGTCAGCATCTTTCAGTGAGGCATTGATGATTGGGTTTCCCAGACCACGCACAATTTCCCGGGTTATCTCATTATCAGGAACCCGGATCCCCACGGTCTTTTTATTTATTCCCAGTATTTTCGGTACACTTGATCTTGAATTCAGAATATAGGTGTATGGCCCCGGAAGGCTTTTTTTCATCAGTTTAAAAAGCGGAGTGTTGATATTGCGGGCATAATCTGAAATATCACCCAGGTCATGGCATATAAAAGAAAGATTGAGCTTGTTGGGTTTGATACCGATTAATTTGCATAGTCTGTCGATTGCTTTTTTATTGAAAAGATCACACCCTATTCCATATACCGTATCAGTAGGATAGATAATCACACCTCCTTTTTTCAGTGTATCAATTATGAGTCCGATCTTTTGATCAGGTGGGTTATGCGAATTAATTCTTAGCAATGTAGCAGCCATACATATACATGTCGTTTATATACATTGGAACTATCACTTTTCTTAGCTGATAGGATTATTGAAGTCTGACTGCCATGGCAAATTGAAAGTTCGCTTGCCGTAGTGTGGCCATAGTTCAGTGTCATTGATAAATCCCTAAATAAAGCTGACAGAATGTATTAAATATTAAACCCAAATTATAATCGGACATCCGTGTCCATCAAATTTGTTGAAGAATCTGAATTTTTTCACACAAAACTAATCAATGATCTGACAAATCACCCGGTTTTGAAAGCTTCAAAACAATTCAGTACTTTTGCCCTCCATGAAAAAAAGAATAATATTTGCCATTTTTCTGGTGGCATGCACCGCACTGCTTACCACATTCAGTTTCTATGGATACCAGATGATAAAAACACCCAACATCCTGGTAGATAAAAACGATCGGATACTACTTATCCCGGAAGGATCGGACTTTAACAGCGTGCGCGATACCCTGTTCAAATACCATTATGTGCATGATATGGTGAGCTTCAGCTTTATTGCGAAGCTTATGGATTATGACGTATCTGTTAAACCGGGGCGGTACAGACTTAATAGAAACATGTCGAACATTGCCGCTATCCGCTTATTAAGAGCCGGCATTCAGGAGCCCACCTACATTACCTTCAACAATGTACGGCTTAAAGAAGACCTGGCTATCCGGCTCACTCAAAACATTGAAATGACCCCTGCCGAATTTCTTTCTTACCTGGACATATACGGGAAAGAAAACAAGAAGGGCCTTGACGAAAACACCATACTTTGCCAGTTTATACCCAATACGTATGAGGTATATTGGAACATATCGCCTGATGCATTAATCAGACGTATGGAAGAAGAATACGAACAATTTTGGAATGAAACACGAACCGGAAAAGCGGTAGCGCTAAGCCTGACTCCGGTGGAGGTATCCATACTCGCCTCAATCGTTCAGGCCGAAGCAAGAAATATAGACGAGGGACCAGTAATTTCAGGATTATACCTCAACCGGCTCAGAAAGAACATGCATCTTCAGGCTGATCCTACATTGGTATATGCCTCGGGAGACTTTACTTTGAAACGTATATTAAATGTACACAAGAAGATAGAATCGCCTTACAACACCTATAAATATAAAGGATTACCACCCGGCCTGATAAATTTCCCTGAAATATGGGCCATTGATGCAGTACTGAACTATCAACAGCACAACTACATTTACATGTGTGCAAAAGAAGATTTTTCAGGATATCACAATTTTGCCACCAACCTGCGTGACCATAATCGCAATGCAGAACGCTATCAGCGCGCCCTTACCATTGAGCAAAGAAAAGCGCGCCAGTCAGGCAGTCAATAGAATTTATCATGATCTATTATTTATATAAACCACAACAAAAGATGAAATTCCGGAAATCGGATAATCCGAAACATCTGTTAACATTTTCATAAAATACATTAAATTCTAATTTCCTCATCAGGATGTACACAGCCGAAACACAGATCAGAGTGCGTTATGCCGAAACGGATCAGATGGGGTACGTATACTATGGCCACTATGCCATGTATTATGAAGTTGCCAGGGTGGAAGCCATGCGTCAGATGGGGTTTTCGTACCGTAAGCTGGAGGAAATGGGCATTATGATGCCGGTGCTTGACAGCAATATCAAATATCTAAAACCTGCACACTACGATGAATTACTTACTATTAAAGTGATAATTCCTGTAATGCCTACTGCAAAAATGAATTTTACTTACGAAATTACAAATGAGAAAGGTGAGTTGATCAATCAGGGTGAAACCACACTGGCATTTATTAATATGGAGAATGGCAGACCCATGCGTTTGCCGGATGTGATGAAAAAATTATTTGAACCATGGTTCAGTAAATGAAGTTCAAAACAAAAAGACGACTTGTTAAGTCAAATAGATTTATCCAACTCAGGCGTCACTTAAAAGGTATAAATTTTATACAGGGTCAATTTACTCTATATGAGATTTTATTTGTCTTTTTCAAAAAAGTCAAGGAAGACGACATACTCGAACGGGCCAATGCCGTAGCATTTAGCTTCACCATAGCGTTATTTCCTGCAGTTATATTTTTGTTTGCCCTCGTACCTATGGTCCACAAACTGATCCCGGCGGTGGACAGCCAGGGCATTCTTGATTTTATAAGTTCATGGATACCTTCGAATATGTATTCTGTAGTAGAATCAACCATTACGGACATCCTTGGAAAATCCAGGGGGGGGTTGCTTACTTTTGGCGCTCTATTAGCTTTGTTTCTGGCTTCAAATGGGATGATGTCGCTGATGAACGCCTTCAACTCCATTTACAAAACTAAAGAAAACAGGTCCTTTTTCCGGCAAAGGGCCATTGCTACCGGACTGATACTAATGCTCTCCGGTGTATTGGTACTGTCCATTGTGCTACTTGTGGCAGGCCAGATTCTGCTGGGACTGATCGCTAACCTCGTCATTGATATCAGTGAATTTGGTATAGATATAAATCAGGCACTGATTCTAAGGTTTATTGTATTGTTTATTGTCTTTCTAATTGCCATTTCTGCTGTTTATTATTTCGCACCCGCGGTTCATTACAGGTGGCAGTTTTTCTCTATCGGATCAGTGTTTGCTACATCGCTCAGTTTGCTGATCTCTTATGTATTCTCTTATTATGTAGCCAATTTCGGCACATACAACAAGCTCTACGGGTCGATAGGCGTTATGCTGGCGATGATGATCTGGCTGTTCCTTTTTTCGGTTGTATTGCTAATCGGCTACGAAATAAACGCCAGTATCCACACCGTACAGCATCTGCATAAAATCAATGCATTGAAGGCAGTAAAAGCAAATGTGAAGATTGCGGGTTAGGCCATAATCAAGTCATTTGATGACTAAGATTTTAACACGTTAAAAAAAATAAAAGTCGCTCTAACCATTTGAGAATACTTTCACTTTAATTTCTCCACTTCATGTAAATCACTCATTTCTTAGGTCTATTAACCCACTTGCCATTTTTAAATTCTCCAAGAACTACTATCTCTTTCGCCCTTTCATATTCTTTTATTGCTTGCATCATTTGCTCTTTGGTATCTCGCCTAACTTTTACACCGGATGGTGAGCGTTTATTTCTAACTTCAATATAATATCCGTCCTTTAACTTTTTCGGTTTGGTAGGAGGTCTTCCCATATTATTTAATTCTAAGTTTTTGCATTTTATATAAGGCTGAAAGCTGCGTTATTAATTTAATAGAATAAAAGCAGATATAAATCTGGGTTTGATGAATATTCAATAAGTTGAAGGTTTTTAGCATAAAATCAGACTACCTCTTATACGCCTTATATAATTTCTGTTAGTGTCCCATATTGTGTGTCTGCTGGCAGGGCGTTCCTCTGTAATTTTATCAATTATACTCAAAGTTTTGATTAAATCTTAGGAAATTCAGAATTCAACCCCATTCATGAAAAATTAAATCAAATGCCATCACCAATTTACCAGAGTGCCACTAATTTAATTCATAATCTAAACAACCACAAATGAAATTTGCTACAATTATAATTTGCGTCTACGGTTGGTTCTACCTTAGACTTTTTACTAACATTTATATTTCAATTTGCCAAAGTATAACTCATAACTAACCTAATATTACTATATAAATTTAAATCCTTGCCAGATGAATTTATATCATGTACCCAATAGTACACTACATATCTGGAGTAAAAAGTATGCAACCAATATTATTGGAAGTGATTCTCTGGTTGATAAGGACATTGAAAAGGGAGGACTCTGAAATCGCCAAAACCAACGGGCACGAACCCAAGTTTACTGCTTCCCGTTCCAGGAATCGAAATAGAATGTGCCAGCATGGATGCGGATTCGAATGGGCCGGTACATATGAACAAACCGCAGCAGAAGTAACGCATGCAAGAGCAGCAACATCATCGGAATACCAATCCAAACAGGCCCGTCGGGTAGATTCAGATATATACTTATGAAGATGCAGCCGAAAGGGAGCCCAAAAAAGATGCATAATAAACCCCCCGTTGACCAAAACCAGAAATTCCGCAAAAGATCCTCAGCATACCATTTCAATGGTATCCTGTGGATAACCGCCGTAGGGTCAGCCGTCGAATCGGAGATATCCACCCGGGATGGCGTTGTATTGACCTTTGTAATTGACTTTTCAATTCGCTTTCTTCGATGACGCATTCTCTGCTATCTATCTTCTCCTATTCTTGTGTAGCCATTTTATCAGTTAGTCCGTAATTTTCTGTAAAATTAATTTCAAGTAAGAGTCACGGCACTCCCCAGTATTAGTTTTAGACTTGGAAGTCACATAACTAACCTAACAAGAAAATCCGACTTATTCCGATGGTTTCTTACTTCAGTTTAATAAAACAGAAATTCATTAAATTTATAAGCACAAATGAAATGATGAGAGCAATCACATTTTATCTGTCCTTTTTACTCTGTCAAGGAGTATTAGCACAGGAAGTTGAATTAGTAATTCAGCAGGGACATTATATGCCCATTACCAGTTTGATCTTCAGCCATAACGGGCAGTATATCATCAGTGGCTCGGAAGATGCCAATATTAAAGTATGGCATATACGTTCCGGGAAAGAATTCCGGGCATTAAGAGGACATACAAAAGAGGTTACTAAAATGGCCATATCTCCAAATGGCAATACATTAGTAAGTGGCGGTGGGAGAATGGATGAATCTTTAATTTTTTGGGATTGGTTGAATGGCAAAAAACTGCACGTAATTGAGAAGGCCCATGGGAATGCAATTACAGCAATAGCCTATAGTAATAATGGAAAGCTGTTAGCTACGGGATCGTATAGGGATTTAAAAATTTGGGATGTTGAAACAAAAAAAAATGTACTAAGTATTGTTGATTTTCAGAAATATGATGAAAACCCCTTTAAGCATAATGTAGAAAGCATAGATTTCAGTCCTGATGATAAGGTGATTGTTACCGGAGGGTATGATAAATTCATAAAATTTTGGAAAGTAGAAGATGGGAGCCTGATCAGTATGGCTACAGTAAACTTATACCTCAAAGATTCCAAGGCTAAAAAGACCAGAATCCGAGCTGTGATTAGCGATGGGAGAAATTTTCAATTTAAATTCTATTCAGATGTTGGAGACCCATCCAGGGACCAGAACCAGGTCAATAGGACCTTCACCCACAACTTGATAAGCGATGTTAATGTCTCCACTTTTGGCGTATTTGGTTTCGGGTAGCATGTTTTAGAAACTATTCGGGTAATTAATAAAATCTAATAGGAATTTGTTATAGAAAAGATAAATTTAAAGAATAAAATAGAAAAAGATGAGAATATGTAGCTAAATTGACAGCAGATCAAATAACCTAATTATCTAAAAATGAAAAATCAAAAACTAAGTCAGCTGCTTTCATTTTCTTTAATTATTGCTACAGGTGTTTTGTTTTCCTGTGGCCCGGGAGCAAAAGAGGAAGTGGAACAAGTGAATGTTGATGGGATCATGTTTGTCATTTTGAGAAATTTGGATGAAGGCGTTACTTCGGA
>JACZXH010000049.1 GCA_022571715.1 Bacteroidota bacterium
ATAGGCCGGAGCCCCAGAAAATGACCGATCTCATGTGTAGTAGTCCTGCCCAAATTAAAAACAGGGTCAAGATTTGCATCCGGATCTTTTTCAATTGAACCAAAATAGTCAAATCCGATTACGACGCCATCAAGCAGACTGTTTGTTTCCTGATCTTCAAGCCCCTCCAGATTTGCGATTGGGAAAGAAGCGAAACCAAGCAGATTAAACGATAACGGAGCCACCCAGATATTCAAATAATCTTCTGCGGACCAATAGCTTTCCCCTTTCAGTATTGTGACATTGTCGAAATTCCAGCTCGTTTCTGTCCCTTTCACCCTTAAAATGCCCGTGGTAGGCAGTCCTTCAGGATCCTGTTTGGCCAACACAAATTCGATCTCCACATCTGCTGCTACAGGCTTGAATATATTCTGTGTTTCGCTTGCATCTGCATTAAATCTCCTGAAATCTTCATTAAGAACGCCGATTTGGGAGATAATCTGTGCGTCAGAAATGTTGGTGCCTTCGCCAATAGATTCTCCGTTGTGTATTACATGCACCACAATGGGTATTTTTACCAGGGTTTCTTTTAGTGCAAAAACGGTGAAGGGAGAAATCTTCAGAAGTTGTTTATATTCTATTTTTCCGTTTATCCACCGCTCAAACTGATCGATACTTTCCGGACTATGATTATGTATGATTTTGTTGTATTCAACCGTGCCGCAGTTTCGTTGAGCTAAAGAAATGCCGGGACCAAGAACAGCAAAAAAGAAAATGATAACTTTCAGAAGTGAAGCTAACTTACATGAATTTCTGTTTATTAATACCTGCTTAATCATGCATCTGCCGGTCTCATTCTCTTAACCGGAAATTTCCTTTTTTGATATATTTACAACGATTACTGCATTAATTTCCGGGGCCACTCTTTTAACAGCTTCCTCAACCCCTGCCGTTAAGGTCATCGCCGACATCGGGCAGGTACCACATGTACCCAATAACTCAATTTCAAGTACTTTTTTCTTATTCACGCCTACAATTTGCAAATCGCCGCCATCAGCTTCAAGATAAGGGCGTATGCTGTCAATTGCTTCTTTGATTCGCTTGTCAAGATCTGCAGATGAAGTAGTCGATTTCATTTTTAATTTTATCCAGATTGATCATTGATAATTTCCAATTAAACTTTCATCTCAACCGGTTTTGTTTGTGCCATTGTGGCATTTCTGATAGCCACTTGTTGTGCAAGTGATTTGGCGGTTTTACTAAAAGCCTCTGCTGTTATATCTTCATTTAGTACAGCCGGGTAACCGTTATCGCCACTCTCACGTATGGCCTGCACCAGTGGTATCTGCCCGATAAACGGGATATCTAATTTCTCAGATAATTGTTTGCCACCGTCTTTCCCAAATATAAAGTACTTATTTTCAGGTAGTTCTGCAGGTGTAAAGTAGGACATGTTTTCAATTAATCCAAGTAAGGGGACATTGATTTCTGCCTGCCGAAACATAGACACCCCTTTGATAGCATCGATGAGTGCGACCTTTTGTGGAGTTGTTACTATAACAGCACCGGTAACAGGCACGGCCTGAACCATTGTAAGATGGATGTCACTGGTTCCCGGAGGTAGGTCAACCAAAAGATAATCCAACTTACCCCAATCAGTATCACTAAAAAACTGACGTAATGCCTTGCTTGCCATAGGTCCACGCCAAACTACTGCGCTATCTGCAGGTGCCAGAAAGCCAATAGACATGATCTTTACTCCATATTGCTCCACAGGAACAAGAAGGGTTTTGCCGTCTTTTTGTATAGTGGACGGTTTTTCGTTTTCACAATTGAACATTGTTGGCATTGAGGGTCCATATATATCGGCGTCAATCAATCCTACCGAGGCTCCATTAAGTGCAAGTGAAACTGCCAGATTAGTCGTTACAGTTGATTTACCAACGCCCCCTTTACCGGACGCAATCGCAATGATGTTTTTTATATCCGGAAGAAAAGATGCACTGTTCAATTGCGACGTTGTTACATTCGATGACATGTTCACATCTATCTCAATAGTATCACCTACTTCCTTTTTAACAGCGGCTAGGCAATCATTTTTAATGATTTTTTTTAGCGGACAGGCCGGGGTCGTAAGTTCTACCGTAAAAGTGATAAGGTTATCATTTACTTTTACATCCTTGATCATGTTCAGTGTCACCAGGTCCTTTTTAAGATCAGGGTCTATTACAGTTGATAGTGCTTTTATAATTTGATTTTCAGTAATTGCCATTTTAATTACATCACATAGGTTAGGGTAATATTATTTAAGACTTTTACAAATTTAATAAGAATTAGCGGATTCAACGTAAATGTTTAACTTATGTAAATTCAGAGAATAAACGGTTATCTGTTCAACCCACGGACAAGTTATCACACGAATTACCATACGATCCCTTTTATTATCTTTGATTATTAATTCTGTCTTTTGAGATTACTTCAGAAAAATATTGATGAAATTAAAAACCGCATCGACATTGTAGATGTAATCAGCGACTTCATAAACCTGAAAAAGTCGGGGCAGTCTTACAAGGCATTAAGTCCGTTTACCGACGAAAAGACGCCGTCATTCTTCGTGGTCCCATCCAAAGGGATCTATAAATGTTTCAGTTCAGGAAAAGGCGGTGACGCCATAAGCTTTATCATGGAATATGACGGGCTGAGCTATACGGAGGCGCTGAAGTATCTGGCAGGTAAATATGGCATTGAAATAGAGGAAAGGGAATTTACTGAGGAGGACATCAAAGCTCAAAACGAGAGGGAAAGCCTGTTTATAATCCTGAATTATGCAACGGACTATTTTATAAGTAATCTAAGAAATTCAGATGAAGGAAAAACCGTAGGACTTACCTATTTCAAAAACCGTGGCTTAACAGAAGAAATAATTGATAAATTCGAATTAGGGTACAGTCTTGAAGTTTGGGATGATTTTTATAAGGCTGCTTTAAAGCAGGGATTCGGTGAGGATATTATCGAAAAAGCTGGACTAATTATAAAAAAAGAAGAAAAAGTGTACGACCGGTTTCGGGGCAGGGTAATTTTCCCCATTTATAATCAGACTGGCAAAGTGATCGCTTTCGGAGCGCGCACCCTGAAGAAAGACACAAAACAACCTAAATACGTTAATTCTCCTGAAACGGAAATCTACCATAAAGGCAATGTGCTTTATGGGTTGCATATGGCAAAAGGACCTATCCGTAAGGCGGATAATTGCTTTCTTGTGGAAGGATACACAGATGTGATATCGCTGTATCAGGTAGGAATCGAAAATGTAGTTTCATCTTCGGGTACCTCCCTTACGGAAGATCAAATACGGCTATTATCGCGCTATTCAGAGAATATAACTGTTCTTTTTGATGGCGATCCTGCAGGCATAAAGGCTTCGTTAAGAGGTATTGATATGTTGCTTGCAGGTGGCCAGAACGTGAGAGCAGTGGTATTGCCCGAAGGTCACGACCCTGACAGCTATTCAAAAGAGCTGGGCGGATATGAATTCAGGAAGTATCTGGAAGAGAACGCCCATGATTTCATCACTTTTAAGATCAATCTATTTGTTAACGAAGCAAAAGGCGATCCGGTAAAAAAAGCTGCTACTATCCGGGATATAGTTGAATCCATATCACAAATTCCTGATCCCATCAAACGAACGATTTATATCAAAGAGTCATCTGTTTTACTTGATATTGACGAATCAGTATTGATGACCGAACTCAATAAGATTATTCTTAAAGCCCGCCGAAAAAGCACACCGGCAACAGAACCACCCATATCGATCATGGCTGATGCGGTGATTGGTCAAAAGCTGGAAGAGGATGTGAGCGATAGGTTAAATGCCGTTTTGCGAAGAAAAGAAAGAGAAATTATAAGGTCTCTGGTCAGGTACGGATATAAAGAAGTTGCAGATAATGTTTATTTATATCAGTATCTTTTTGATGAGTTGAAGGACGTAAAGTTCTTTACTCCTGTATATGAAGAAATCTACAATATTTTCAAAGACAGGATTAGCAAAGATGAAGAATTGGAAGCCGGTTATTTTCTCGAACATGGCAGTGATCAGGTGAAAAGTGAAATTATTGATCTGATTACCGATAAATATGTGATAAGCGATAAATGGAGAGATAAATATAATATATGGATTCCCAAAGAAGAGGAGATATTAAGCAGTAAGACATATACTGATATTGAAAGGCTCAATTTTGCATATATCAAAAAGCTGATCAGAAAAAACCTTAACGAACTCAAAAATGCAGAGTCAAAAGATGATCAGCAAAAATATCAGATCATTCATATGGAACTCAAGAAAACGGAAAAAAAGATAGCAGGGGTACTTGGTATCGTTATTTCAGGATAATAATAGCTGATGGCGAATCAGGTCAGGAGTAAATCCCAATGTGTTACCTTTGCATCAGAAAGATTTTATTTATTAATATCAATGGAAAGTAATAATATTATTTTTAATACTATTGAAGAGGCGATTGAAGCGATAAAAAACGGCGAAGTGGTTATTGTTGTGGATGACAAAGACCGTGAAAATGAAGGTGACTTTATTTGCGCCGCCGAAAAGATCACCCCTGAAATAGTTAATTTCATGGCGAAACATGGCCGGGGTCTGATTTGTGTACCCCTTATTGAAGATCGTTGTGATGAACTGGGTCTTGATCTTATGGTGGGAAAAAATACGGCCGTACACAATACGCCTTTTACTGTTTCAGTGGATCTGATTGGGTATGGTTGCACTACGGGGATTTCCGCAAAAGACAGGGCAAAAACGATAAAGGCGCTTGTTGATAAAAGAACCACGCCGGATGATCTGGCACGGCCAGGTCATATTTTTCCACTTAAAGCAAAAAGTAGGGGTGTGCTTCGCAGAACAGGACATACCGAAGCTGCTATTGATCTTTCAAGACTTGCAGGCATGAATCCGGCAGGGGTGCTTGTAGAAATTATGAATGAAGATGGGACCATGGCCCGTTTACCCGATCTTAAAGTAGTATCTGAAACATTCAACCTGAAGCTTATCTCAATAGCCGACCTGATTTCTTACCGGCTTGAGAATGAAACGCTTATTGAAAGGAAAATAAAGATTCATATGCCTACCGCCTACGGCGATTTTAACCTGATAGCCTATACACAAACAAGTACGGGAGATACGCACATGGCGTTGATTAAAGGCGAATGGGAAGAGGATGAGCCTGTTTTGGTACGTGTACATTCATCCTGCTTGACAGGTGATGTATTCGGGTCGTGCCGTTGCGATTGCGGGCCACAATTGCACACGGCCCTGCAAATGGTTGAGAAGGAAGGCAAAGGTGTTGTGCTGTATATGAATCAGGAGGGTAGGGGAATTGGTTTAATAAATAAGCTGAAGGCATATAAACTTCAGGAAGACGGCTTGGATACTGTGGAAGCTAATATTGAACTCGGATTTGATATGGATCAGAGGGATTATGGCGTTGGAGCACAAATTCTCAGAGATTTAGGGGTAACGAAACTCCGGTTGATCTCCAATAATCCTAAAAAAAGAGCAGGATTAATAGGTTATGGACTGGAAATTGTAGAGAAAATACCTATTGAAATTACACCGAATAAATACAATCAAAAATACCTGAAAACAAAACGAGATAAGATGGGACACTCTATCCTTAAAGACCTGAATAATTGAAATACTTTATAACGATAGCGTTGTTTTCTTTTGCTTCGGTTGCTGCGAGTCAGCAATTTCCGTCTGACTTCTGGCATTCCGGCAAACTGGTGCTAACCGATGGGGATACCCTAAATGGAAAAATTAAGTATGATCTACCCAGAGATCTTGTGCAGCTTGAAATTAATAACCAGATATTAACCTACGGAGCAAAAAAAATACTCTTTTTTGAAATATTTGATGTAACTGTAAACACCTACAGGCAATTTTACAGCATCCAATACAACGTTTCACAAGGCTATAAAACACCCATTTTGTTTGAAGTATTGTACGAAGGCAAACTCTCACTGCTGACACGGGAGTCTATCATACGGAAGACTTCACATTACAACAACTACTACTATTCGGGAAATACATATACGCGTAAAGTACTAACCTACGATTATTTCTTTCTCAATTCGGAAGGGGAAATGATCTTCTACACCGAAAAGAAAAGAGACCTGTTCGATATTATGAAAGACCGTGCCGGTGAAATCAAAGCATATATAAAAACACATAACCTCAAAGTGGATCAACGGGGTGACCTGGCCCGTATTACCGCTTACTACAACAGTCTCATTGAAAGCTGAAAAACTTTTGGCGGATCGAATTCAGTAGGTAGTTTATTTCAGCAAAAAAAATAATTGTTTTTACAATGAATACATTTGCAGCATGAGTAAACCATTGATTTTAGTTTCCAATGATGACGGAATTACATCCAGAGGCATTCATATTCTGGTGGATATAATGAAAAAAATGGGAGAAGTAGTAGTAGTGGCGCCTGACCGGTCGCAATCCGGTATGGGGCATGCCATTACCATTGGTGAAACTTTGCGGCTTGAGGAAGAAGACCTGTTCGAAGATGTGAAAGCATACAAATGCAGTGGCACACCTGTAGATTGTGTAAAACTCGCCAAACATTATATTTTAAATGACCGGAGACCCGACCTGGTCGTAAGCGGTATAAACCATGGCGCCAATACTTCCATAAGCATATTGTATTCGGGTACCATGTCCGCAGCGCTGGAAGCCGCTATCGAGGGTATGCCGGCGATTGGCTTTTCATTATGTGACTATTCGTCTGACGCTGACTTTACCCATATTGACAAATATGTGGTGTCAATTGCAAAACAGGTTTTGAATAAGGGCCTTCCTAACGGAGTAGCACTGAATGTGAACTTTCCACAGAAACAAAATAAATTAATAAGGGGTATAAAAATTTGCAGGCAGGCAAAGGCAAAATGGCAGGAGAAGTTTGATCAGCGGATTGACCCGAACGGAAGAAAATATTTCTGGATGGCAGGAAATTTCGTGAATTTTGACAAAGGAGAAGATAACGACGAATGGGCAATTGCAAATAATTATGTATCTGTAGTACCTTGTATTTTTGATCTTACTGCCCACCATGCCATCAGTATTTTGAACGATGAGTGGGAGATCTTAGGCGCTTAATCAGGTGTCCGGGTTTATAATTTCAACCTGTATTTGATAAACAGGTTAAAGGCAGGTATGGATTTAATAAAAGTTTGTCCATATCCCGGTATGGAATACACCTCCGGCTCATAATCATTTTCGAAACTTCGGAGTTTTCGAAACCTAAACTTGCTTCCAAGTAATATCCGGTTATTAATCTTCTGCTCCGAAATCAATATAATTTCGAACCAGGTTGCGGTCAGACCTGAACGTTGGAAATGTTCTTGGTTATCGCCCCAAACTTCACTCTGAATTATTACCGTACCGCGGTCTTCAAAATCACTCATACCGTACATAATCCCCAGCGACAGGTAGTTTTTAGAGATAAATTCTCCTCCATATGCCAAACCGGCCCTGTAGTATATGCCGTCAGATTCATACGACCCGTTTTTTATAGCCTCTTTAGGGGTGAGATTGCCATACCCCAGCTCACCTATCAACTGTAACTTACCCTTTATCGTGACTCCAAGGGCAATTTCCATTTTCTTTTCAAAACCTGAAGGAATTGTAAGTATCTTTCCATAATCTAACGCAATATCGAAGTTGAACTTCGATGTTACACTTGCACTGTCTAGCGACTGACCGGATACTATCAGTGGCAATACGGTAAGAAATATGCTAAAAATATACTTTAATGGTCGTTTCATTGCTGTTACATTTTCCGATGGGGTCTGCACAAACCACGTAAACGGAATCGAATGATGATTCAAGTACTTCCGTAAATTGGCAGATCACCTCCACATAATTTTTCTCATTTGTAATAAAATGTCGTTCGTAGGCAATGATCAGGCTATCTGTAAATACCTGTGTATAGTCTGATGCAGGTGTATAGGTGAGTAGAAAAGGAGAAAGATCTGCAGTTATTGATAATGGCAGAATGTATTCGCTCGTAGTATCCTGATAGTAGGTTATACTAGTTGCATCCAACCGGTTTATCTCGGCAATGGCTACAACTGATAAGCTTAAGTCGGCTTTTCTGTAGAATTTTAAGGTTACAAAGGGTTCTTTATCAAATTTATCGCAGTTTTCACAATCGCTGCAACAGATGAGAAATAACACCGAAATTACCAGTAATAATATTTTAACGAAAATACTACGTATATAACCTGACAAAATTAAAATCAATAAGGATCTACATCAAAGATAAGGTTGATATTCCGAAATTCCTTTACCTGTTTTATTTCAAGCGCTGTTTTCATTATAATTTCTTTGGCTTTTGGCAGGTTCACCTTATCTCTTTCAAGTTTGATCAGGATTACCCATAAATATAGATTTCTGATTTTTTGAATGAGCCCTTCATGAGGACCGAGTATCCGGTATATACTGAATTCATTGATTAATTCTCCTGCAAGCATCTGTGCGGCCTGTCTGCAAATTTCCTGGTTTTTATGTTTCAGGGTAATGTTTATTAACCGGTAGAACGGGGCGTATTTATAGCGTTTCCGCTCGGCAATTTCGGTCTGGTAAAAACCCTCATAATCATGCGCATTGATCCTTTGCAGCACGTGCTGCCCGGGGTCGTAAGTTTGAATTATCACAAGTCCTTTCTTATCCCTGCGGCCTGCCCTGCCGCTTACCTGCGTAATAAGTTGAAATGTCTTTTCATGTGACCGGAAGTCAGGGAAATGTAGCATCCGGTCTGCATCAAATATTCCTACTAATGCTACTTTGTTAAAATCAAGTCCTTTGCTGACCATTTGAGTTCCAACCAGAATATCGATATCTCCATTTTCAAAATCTTCGATAATCGATTGGTAGCCGTATTTCAGGCGTGTGGTATCAAGATCCATTCTGCGTACTACATGGTCAGGAAACATCAGTTTAAGGTCCTCTTCCAGTTTTTCGGTTCCATAGCTCCTTGTTTTCATAGCCATCGAGCCACATGAAGTACAGACAACCGGAACTTTTTCATTATACCCGCAGTAATGACATATTAATTCATTTTTATATAGGTGGTAGGTAAGGCTTACACTGCAATGTGCACACTGGGGTATCCACCCGCAAGTTTCACAATTCATATAAGGGGCATATCCTCTTCGGTTCTGAAAGATGATTACTTGTTCGTTTTCAGATAGAGATTTTTTGATAGCTTTCACAAGTAAGGAAGTAAAATCTCCTTTCATGATTTTCTTTTGCCTTTCGGCACGCGTATTTGCAAACAACATTTCCGGCAGGACAGCTTTTCCATACCTTTCTTTTAATTCCACCAACTTGTAATGTCCTTGTTTTGCATTAAAATAGGTTTCGAGCGAAGGGGTGGCCGAACCTAACAATACTTTAGCATTATGTAGTCTGGCGAGGACCAGCGCCGAATCGCGGGCATGGTATCTCGGGGCAGGCTCCATTTGCTTGTAAGAGTTTTCGTGCTCTTCATCAATGATGATCAAACCAAGGTTATCAAACGGAAGAAAAACAGAGGAACGAACTCCAACAATAAAAGAAAACCTGCCTTGCAGTACGCCATTCCATATCTCTACCCGCTCATTATCAGAAAATCTTGAATGATAAACCCCCATCTTGTCTCCGAAAACCTTTCTGAGTCTCGTGACGATTTGTGTGGTCAGCGCAATTTCAGGCAGCAAATACAGAGCCTGATTGCCGCTTTCAAGTACTTGCTGAATAAGCTGTATATAAATTTCAGTTTTGCCACTTCCGGTTATTCCGTGCAGTAATACAGGTTTTCCCGTTTCAAAATAATTCAAAATATCTTGTTTCATTTTGGTCTGAAGCCGGGATAACACTATTTCTTTTGTTCTTCTTTTTATTTCCGGAAAACGGCTCACGAGAATATCAAATTCATCAAATACTCCATTTCGCACCAGGGTATTTACGGACGATACTGACAAACCTGCCTTTTTAAAATCATTTTTGATAATCCCGTCTTTATTTAACTCAGGTTTGGAGTAAACCGGTATCTGTTGCAGATAGTAAAGCAGTACTTCGGTTTGCCTGGGTTTGGCTTCGAGGGTTTTAAATAAGCTTTCGAGCGATTTATTGCTTGCTGAATAATCGGGTGTCAGCCTGATTCTGTGTTCTTTTTTTGGCCGGTATTTTTCATTTATCTGCTCATAAATGATAATGCTGTTTTTCTGTACCAGTGATTTGAGCAGGCTGTAAATATTTTTTAGGCCTGTAATGTTGCTTATCTGCTCGTAAGTCAGGTTGTCTGTTCCGTTTAAGGCTTGTAACAAATCAATTTCCGCATCAGTAAACGGGTAATTTGAATCTTCAATATTGAATCCGGGAAACAGCTGTACTTTTGATTCACTGCTCAGTTTTAAACCGGATGGAAGGGCCACATTCAGCACTTCGCCCACCGTGCACATATAATAGGCTGCAATCCAGGAAAAAAAATCAAGCTGTATAGAATTTACTGAAGGATATTCATCAAGTAGTTCAAGAATATATTTCGCTTCATAGCCTTCCGGAGGTATTGTATGCAGGTTGGCAATTATGCCTGTTAGAATTTTTTTCCTTCCGAATTGCACAATCACACGGCATCCTGTACTTACTTTATCATTGATTTGAAACGGGACCCGGTATGTGAAAAGCCGGGGTACCGGAATCGGAAGAATAAGATCCGCAAAACGTGTGATACGCTCAGGCTGCGAGGGTTGGTTCAGTTCAAGTTTTTTCAAATCCCGGAAGTAATTTCAGCGCATCATCAACAGAATGAACGGGCAATTTACATGCTTTATTAAAACAAACATAAATCGTAGTGCGGCCATTTAATACGGTCTTATCGCTTAATAGAGGAAGCAAGGAAGATCCGGAATCTGCCCCTGCCATAACCTTAAAAGGATAAAAATGTGTACCGAATTCTTTAATAAAATCAGCAGCTTCAGGGCCGGTTATCACAACTTCAGCTACGGGTGATGCTATCGACAAATAAACAGAGGCCCAATTTGCCAGAAATTCGATGTCGGTTGTTAGCAGCCTGCTGATTTTCTTTGTCATATCGGCCGCCATACGCGTCCATTCCTGATTATCAAACAAGATCCCAAGAACGCTGAGGTTTTCAGCCATCTGGGAATTGGACGCAGGGATCACATTGTCAAATATTTCTTTTTTCCTTGCAATCAGCTTGTCGGATTCCTTGCTTGTGTAAAAAAACATGAATTCGCTATCATCAAAAAAGTGGGAGATGGCGTGATCCATTAAAAGTCTGGCTTGTTCTAACCACTCCATTGAAAATGTAGCCTGATAGAGACTTACAAATCCCTGAATGACAAAGGCGTAGTCCTCTAATACACCGGAAATTTGTGTTTTAAAAACCCTTAGTACTGTTTTGCCTGTGATAAGATTATCTTGAATAAACCTTGCATTTTGTATTGCCAGTTCCAGGTAGCGGTCTGTTCCCGTTGATAGATATGCATCGGTTAACCCTTTTAGCATTATTCCGTTCCATCCGGCAAGAATTTTGTCATCCAATCCGGGATGCGGCCGCTTGCTCCTGTGCTTTTCTAATAAAATGGCAGCATCTCTGACAATTGAATTGAGCTCCCTTACTGTAAGATCATGTTTTGTAGCAAATTCTTCATCCGTCGTTGACCTGAATAGAATATTGTTTCCATTTTCCCAGTTTCCATCCGTGATTATGTTAAAATAGTCCTTGATAAGTTGGGAGTTCTTTTTTAGGACCTGATTAATCTCTGATTCTGTCCATACATAATATTTTCCTTCTTCGCCTTCGCTGTCAGCGTCAAGTGCACTGTAAAATCCACCACCGGAATCAAGCATCTCTTCTTCAAGCCAATGAACTGTCTGATCAATGACTGCCTTGAACTCCGGGTCTTTGGTCGCCGAATATGCCTCTGAGTAGAGTGATATTAACTGGCCGTTATCATAGAGCATTTTCTCAAAATGAGGTGCAAACCACTTTTCATCCGTAGAATATCGCGCAAATCCTCCGCCGATCTGGTCATAAATACCCCCTCGTGCAATTTTTTTTAATGTAAAAATAAGGTGGTTGAAAACATCTTTATTCTTCGTGGCTGTGCTGTACCGCAACAGAAAGTGCCAGATAGCCGGCATTGGAAACTTGGGTGCACGCTGGAAACCGCCATGGTTGAGATCAAATTTTTGTATTATTTTCGTCATGGGCTCATGGAACATACTTACTTGAAACGCTCCATTACCATCGGCCAATCCATATTTTTTGAGCTCACTTTGTGATACAGATTGCACAAACTGTTCAGCAGTTTTTTCAAGTTTTATCCGGTTATTCCTGAAAAATTCTGATACATTCACCAGCAATTTGTGCCAACCTGCAGGAGGGAAATATGTGCCTCCGTAAAAAGGCTTCTGATCAGGAGTCAAAAATACGTTAAGCGGCCACCCTCCCTGCTGCCCCATGGCATGAACAGCTTCCATATAAACCTGGTCAACGTCGGGCCTTTCTTCACGGTCAACTTTAATGCAAACAAATGAGGAATTCATTAACCGGGCAATTTCCTCATTTTCGAACGATTCCCGCTCCATTACATGACACCAATGGCAGGCTGAGTATCCGATACTTACCAGTATCGGTTTGTCTTCTTTCAGGGCAATAGTCAGTGCTTCTTTTCCCCAGGGATACCAGTTAACAGGGTTGAAGGCATGCTGCCTGAGGTAGGGACTTGTGGATGAGACCAGTCGGTTAGGTTTTTTTTTCATTGCTATAAGTTGTGAGTATCTTTTGCAACTGCGTTATTTCATTTGAAACATCAATTCCTTCCCCGAGTTTATTCAACTTATTAAGCGTACTGCTCAGAAATTGCCCGTATTTTCCAGATTGTTTATGGAAAGGACGGTGATCCAGTGCCCTTTTCACTTTCACCCATTCAGAAAGTGTGTCGCACGTGGATTCGTCGAAGTAAGCCGACATAAATTTATCCCAGATATAATCTTCCGCAGTTTCATTTGGATGCAGCATGTCGCTAGCATAAAACCGGTAATCCCGTAAATCATCCAGCAAAATTTCGTAGGCTGGAAAATAGCTCACTGCCTCATATTCCTCCTGCAAGGTGTGGCATGTAATCCGGAGAATTGACTTGCTTACACTGTTAAGTTCCAGAGTTTCTCTAAGATGTCTGACCGGACTTACCGTAAGAATGATCCTCAAACCTGGGTTAAACGCTGTCAACTGTTGAAACAGGTTTTCGAAGCTGCTGATTATTTGCTTCTGTGTAAGGAAGTGCTTTTCAAATTGTTTAGCTGGCACTTTGTGACAGTTGGCAACCAATTGGTTATTTTCTTTGAGAATATACCCGATTGCTGTTCCGAAGGTAAGAAAGATCCAATCGGCCTCCTGCAGAAATTTGTGCGTGGATATGATTGCGCCTTCTACCTTCAGCTTTAGTTCTTCAACAGTGAGGGCAGAAAATTCAGAATGTAAGTCGTAATTATAATACACCCCCTGGCTTTTAATATAGGTATCATCATCCGGATATGTTTCGTCGATGGCAAAATGTATCAGTTTTATGATAGATACCGGATTATAAATGATACCGAACGGGTTTGGGAATACATTAAATTTATTATCAACCATTCGTTTACCCATAGAGTCTGCAAAACACGATCCCATAGTCAATACAGATGATTGATAAGTTATTTTGAATTCGTAAGGTACAGGGTTTAGCTGGGTTCTGAACATAGTCAAAATTAGTAAACAAAAAAGCCATGGCAAATTGCTACGGCTTTTTAAAGATTTGCTGTTACCGGTTTTACTCTTCCACTACCGTAAATTTAATATCCTGTTTTACATCGCGGTGAAGATCTGCAATAGCTTCATATTCACCCAACATTTTAACTTCGGATTTAAATGTGATTTTTTTTCTGTCAATCTCATATCCTTCTTTTTTCAGGGCTTCCGAAATCTGATTTGTCGTAATGGCACCGAATATCTTACCCTGCTCACCAGCTTTGGCGCCGATCTGAAGTGTGACTTCTGCAAGCTTTGCTGCAAACGCTTCCGCATCATTTTTGATTTTTTCAGCTTTGTGCGAAGCCTGCTTGATGTTTTCAGCAATCATCTTCCTGTTCGAAGTACTTGCAACAATAGCAAACCCTTTTGGGATCAGATAATTTCTGCCATAACCGCCTTTTACCTTTATGGTGTCATTTTTATAACCAAGGCCTGATATATCCTGCTTAAGTATTACTTCCATGCTTATCCGATATTAAATTGATTAAAGAATTACTTGAGTGAATCAGTAACATAAGGAAGCAATGCAATGTGTCGGGCCCGCTTTATGGCCTTCGATACCTTTTTCTGGTATTTTACACTGGTGCCTGTAATCCTTCTCGGGAGTATTTTGCCCTGTTCATTCAGAAACTTGAGCAAGAAATTTGGGTCTTTATAGTCAATATACTTAATACCGTTCTTTTTAAAACGACAGTATTTAATCCTTTTATTGTCTCTGTTTATAGGTTCGTTTTGAAGACTCACGTTACTACCTCCTCCTTAGACTTGCTTTTCTTGTTAAATTCTCCTTTTCTTCGCTTTTCATTATATGCCATCGCATGTTTGTCTAAGGCAGTGGTTAAAAAGCGCATGATCGTCTCGTCTCGTCTGAACTCTGTTTCGAGTTTAGAGATTGCTTCCGGAGCTGCCTCAAATTCAAATAGATTATAAAATCCTGTAGATTTGTGCTGGATTGGGTATGCCAGTTTTTTCAATCCCCACATTTCTTCATTGATAATCTTTGATCCGTTTTCTTTCAGGATCTTGCTGAATTTTTTGACAGTATCCTTCATCTGATCTTCAGACAAAACGGGAGTTAAAATGAATACCGTCTCGTAATTGTTCATTGTTTAATTTGTCATGGTTTTATTGAATTCAGGGCTGCAAAAGTACCGGAATAAAATAGTAAAACAAATAATTGATCCTTGTTTTATTCGATGGGTTAAATCATATATTGAGGTGCTGAAGTTGATATGAGTAAATTTGTAATTACCATACCGTTGAGTATCCTCTGAGTGTTTGTTACCTTCTATAGTACAACGACGTGCAGGTTTGTAAAACATTAAGACATAACTATCCATTCACTATCGTACCGTGAAGTTTTCGGAACCCATGAAATACCCATCAGTAAGTATCTCCACAGTGTATTCTCCTGAAGCATACTGGCTTCCTTTATCATAGGCATATGTTAACTGCTGTTCCGAATTGTCAAATACAATAGATTGCAGGGACGTATAAAACTCCTCCTTGCTGTTGAGCATAAAGGTTCCGGACCCTTTTGCAACATCAAATATTACCTGGCCATTTGGATCAATGATGCGTATCATGATGTCCTTACTTTCAATAGGTGCCACATCATTATTTGCTATATTGAATTCTATTTTGAGTTGTGAAATCTGCTTTTTCCTGAATTTGCCTTCCCGCTGTTTACCGCTTTTGGCTATCGCATACACCTTGATGTTTTCTGCAGTTAGCCGTGAGGCTATGGCCACTTTATTTTCAAGTTGTTCATTGGATTCACTTAATTCATTCAACGAGCGATTGAGTATATTTTTATCGGTTTTCAGTTCCACATTTTCGACAAGCAGTTGCTCATTCAAGGCTTTAAGATGCTCGATTTCGATGTCTTTGGCTTTCAGCAACTCTTCATAACCATCCGTTTTGGCACGGAGTCTGGTGATAAGTTGCCTGTTTGCTTTGCGGGTTAACCGGAGTTGGTTTCTTTCAATTTCGATTTCAGTTTTTGCGGCAATCAAATCCTCTACGGTACCTCCAAGTGAGTCCAGTTCAATTATCTTTTCATCCAGTTCAGCGCTTATTTTTTTAAGCTTAATTTCAATGCTCTCAAGTTCAGCGGTATAATAGGCTTCCATCTCCTGCTTTTCCTGGATGTCGAAATAAAATTTTAAACCAAGAACAATGACCAGGATACCGATTATTGCTAAAAAATATGGTTTCGCTCTTCTTCCTGCTTGTTGTTCCGTTTGCTTATTCATTTCCATTTATATTAGCGTGCAAAAATATTGGATATTATTGGAAATATCTATAAAATCACCGAAATGGATAGTCAAGAATCGTTATGGACAGAAAGATATATTAACATGCAAACAGGCTGGATACAGGGAATATTACTACTCCCCAGAAAACCTATTTTGAAAGAACTTTTTATTTTGCTGGAAAAGCCGGCTGATTAAAAAGCGAGTATATAATGCTGTTTTGAAAGGCCAGGATCTACAAACACAATGCCTAATTGAAACAAATCAATGCTGAGTGTTATAACCTGTTTTGCGCATATCAATTGCCATGCTTGCTTCATTTCTTCCGACCAGTGTATGTCGTCAAACACATATATGGTTTTATCATGACTTTTACGCAGGCATATTTCAAAGTACTTTAAAGTGGGTTTTCGTTTGTGGTTTGCATCAAAAAAAACAAAGTCAATTTTTTCGGCATTTTCTACATGTTTCTCAAGAGTGACATCAATATTACCAGTAACCACCTGAATGTTTTCGACACCGGCATTAGTAAAATTTTTTTGTGCAATGGCTAACGATTCAGTGCACCCTTCGAAAGTAGTAACTGCCGCTCCAGGGACCTGCGCTAAATAAAGAGTGGAGATACCGAATGAGGTGCCGAGTTCAAGTATGTTAGTAAATTCATGATCGCGACATATGCGGTATAACAATTCTGAATATTTTGGTTCAGAAATACCTCTTTTGGCTATATGTTTTATCTGACGAATCTTTTTACCATTGATTTTCGATACAGTCCCGAACGAGTGTGTTTCAATAAAATTCTCGTTGCTTTCGAGCATCAGGCGGATGTTTTGAATTGTTCTGAATTGCGGATTTCCACCTACTGACTTTATGGTTTTCGTATAAAAATCATAGATAAACGGAGCCTGAAGAGAATATTCGTTCATGCAGAGAAGCCAGTAACTGATAAACTCTTTGAGGAGAAAAGTATTCAAACGGACATGTGGTCAGTTGAGCCGGAAAGGTACGATCATGGTAAACTCAGGTATTTTTACGGTAAACAGCTTGCCATCAAGCTGGCGCTCCATGTGATACCAGCCATGCATTTTACCAATTCCTGATTTAAGATTACAGCCGGATACATATTGATGCTGATCGCCGGGTTCAAGTATAGGTTTCTGGCCTACCACACCTTCGCCGTTTACTTCTCTTGTAATTCCATAACCATCAAAAATAAACCAGTGACGACGAAGCAATTGAATGGTATGTTCACTAAAATTGTCGATGGTAATCCTGTAGGTAAAAACATAATGATACTGGCTCGGACTGGAATAGTCAGGCTGGTATTCAGTTTCAACACTTACTTGTATGCCTTCGGTTGTAAGGGTTACCATAAGATCAAAAATAAGAAATTTTGCAATATTAACGGAGATTATATAGGTTGAACTCAGATATTTTTTAATGAAAGTAGAAATTGAACCCGGTTGGCACGAGCAAATGAAGGACGAGTTTGAAAAGCAATACTTTGGCAAACTTGTAAGTTTTGTAAAATCAGAATACCAGCATTACAGGATTTATCCACCAGGAAAAAAAATATTCAGTGCCTTTCAGCATTGCCCGTTCGGGAAGATAGAGGTGGTAATACTGGGGCAGGATCCGTATCATGGTCCCGAACAAGCTAACGGGCTATGTTTTTCCGTTAATGATGGCATTAGGCAACCTCCTTCTCTGGTCAATATTTTTAAAGAAATTAAAAACGATATGGGCAGGGAATTGCCTCCCGGCGGTAATCTCGAAAGATGGGCTGATCAGGGTGTTTTGTTGCTTAATGCTACCCTGACCGTACGTGCGGGCGATGCAGGGTCGCATCAAAAAAAAGGTTGGGAAACATTTACAGATATGGTGATCAGAAAAATTTCAACCGGACGATCCGGGGTGGTATTTATGCTTTGGGGGGCATTTGCGCAACAAAAAGCAGATCTCATTGATGGAAAAAAGCATCTCATTTTAAAATCAGCACATCCTTCTCCATTTTCTGCAGACCGGGGATTCTTCGGATGCATGCATTTCAGCAAAGCGAATACCTATTTGAAAAGTATTGGCCAGAAAGAAATTGATTGGTAATTTTAAAATATAAGTTATGCGTTTAAGCTGCAAGAGATTGACTTAGTACAGGCAGGCGCTGGCGCTACCAATTTAACGGATCAGATTAAAAAACCTGGACCACCTTACTTTTCCAAGAAAACTTTCATTCGGATCGAGTGAAAGCCAGATAAAAAAGGCCTTTCCGACTATATGGTTTTCAGGCACAAACCCCCAAAAGCGTGAATCTTCCGAATTATGGCGGTTATCGCCCATCATGAAATAATAATTCTGTATGAATGTGTATTCCGTCAACTGTTTACTGTCAATAAAAAGTTTGCCATCCTCGATCTTCACATCATTATGACCTTCGTAATTTGTGATCACTGAGCGGTAAGTTGCAATGTTTTCCCGTGTTAATTCGATTGTCATTCCCTTGCCCGGAATTGTTACCGGACCGTAATAGTCTACATTCCATGGAAAAACACGCGAATCAGGAAAAATCCTTGGTTCTACATCGTCTTCATTTCTTTCTAAAATCTTTACCTGATCGATAAAGGGAAGGCTCTCAAGCTGACTGGCATACGTAGGCGAAGTAAAAACAAAATATCCATTTCCACGAAGGTCGCGGGTGTAATCCGATATTTCATGCTGCTTAAAAACACGTTCGTTTATTCTTTCTTTAGTGTAGATAAAATACCTGAACTGCATTTGTTGAGGATTTTCTCCGACTTCCCCGTTAATGTATACCTGGGTATCCCTGACTTCAATTACATCGCCCGGTACTCCAATACAACGTTTGATGTAATTTGTTTTAAGATCGATCGGATATTTGAATTCAGGAGGATAATTAAACACAACAACATCGTTGCGTTTTACATGCGTAAATCCCGGTAACCGGAACTGTGGCAGTTGGATCCAATCGAGGTAAGAGGGGATATCCGTTCCCCATATTTTCTGATGCGTCAAAGGTAATTGTAAGGGTGTTTTTGGCGTACGAGGACCATAGTGTATTTTACTTACAAACAGAAAGTCGCCTACCAACAGCGATCGTTCCATGGAAGGGGTGGGTATCGTAAATGCCTCCAGAAATATCCATCGGATGATGGTTGCTGCAATTACAGCAAATACGATGGCATCTGCCCATTCTCTTAATTTTGTTTTGGGCTTTCGCTGTTTTTTCTTTTTCGATTTGAAAAATGAAAATTTAAAGGCTTTGCGTGTTTCCTTCCTTTCAGCATGTGCTGTTTCCATAAGCAGGTTTTATCTGTTTTATGTTAGTTTATTTAATGTATGTCCACAAAGTCGTTTATTCATAGAAGAAAAATTGATAAATTTTATTAAAAAACCCACCCTTATTCCTGCCTGGTGGTCTCCGGCAGTCATAACCTCTGGCTACGGCACGCAGGTATGGCATATTATCTATATTTCAAGTTTATGGTCAGTATTTATTTAATCTGTATTTCTCTTAAACGAAAAAAGCTCACAAAGATCATATTTTTTTAATAAAATGCGAATTTCAGGTGATCAGAGTTTAAATAGTCGTCCATTGTAAAATACCCACTTTTTCCTATGATCCATTCACTGACCATTACGGCACCCACAGCAAACCCTTTTCGGTTTTTGGCATCGTGCCTAATGGTAATGATGTCTGTATCATTTTCATACCTTATCTTATGGATTCCGGGCACTTCACCGGTTCTCTCTGAGTGAATTCCAAGTATGTTATTTGTAGAATTTCCTACTTGCCATTTATCCAATCTGTTTATATTTTGCAAAATCGCTTCTGCCAGCGTAATGGCTGTACCGCTTGGCGAGTCTTTTTTATGTACATGATGTACTTCTTCTATGTGAACCGAATAATCGGTGAACCTGGTCATAATTTTAGCTAACGCTCGGTTAAGCTTAAAAAACATATTTACTCCCGGTGAAAAATTGGATGCATAAAAAAAAGTTCCATTGTGATTTTTACAATAATCCACTGCAGCGTCAAAATCCTTTACCCATCCGGTGGTACCGCATACAACCGGAATTTTCTGATCTATACAGGTTGTGATATTTTGCAAAGTTGCTCCCGGATGCGAAAATTCAATAGCTATGTCTGCATCGTGCAGATTCAGGTGTTTACCCCTATTCGTTGCAGATATCCGGTCTACAATGGAATGCTCACGGCCTATAGCTACTTTTTCAATTTCCTTTCCCATTTTACCGTACCCGACAAGAGCTATATTCATCAGAATTTTAATTTTATCGATATTCCTGTCGGTAAGAGGTGGTTTGTGGGCATGATGGCAGGATCTACGAAAACCGTGAAATCAGGATTAATCCTGAAGTATAAAAGATGTGCGTCGATATGCGCATCGATAATCTGCAAAAAATATGTTACACTTAACAGGATCATATCCAGATCGCGGAATCTGCGAAACCGATCACGGTTAGCACGAAGATTTTCAGCTTCTCTGCCGGTAATATTTATGGTTTCAGGATTGCTGTCAATTTCGGCAATAAGATTTCTTCTGAAATACTGATACTGTATGTTGTTCTCATAAATCAAATACCCATAAAAGAAGAGACCACCATAAACGAGGGGTATTTTCCAGTATTTACCATTATAAGCTTGTCCAAGTCCGGGTATCACTGCGGAATATAAGGCTGCTTTTGCTGGCGAGAGCAGATCAGCATCCAGTATATTTACTGTATCCAATACGGCCGCTTCGAACCTGAAGGTTTCACTACCAGCTTTCACTGAATCCGGTTCCTGTGCAAATAATTCTTGTGCTAAAGACACAAATAACAGAACTATAAAATAGTTTAGAATTTTCATCAATTCACTTCAAGGATTTCCAGTATTCTATTAAGGTCATCAACAGATACAAATGGTATCCGGATTTCTCCTATATTTGATTTCGAACTTTTTACCACAACTTTTGAGCCAAAATGAGATGAAAGTAGTTTCTGGAGATTCGCCATTTCAGTACTCATGGCCTCCTGACTTTTCTTTTGTTGCCTGGCTAATGAATCTGATTTGAGTGTGTTACCGAAATATCTGACAAGTTCTTCCGCTTTTCTTACCGAAAGATCATCTTTTAATATTTTATGAAACAGCGTGAGCTGCACTTCAATATTTTCAATATTTATCAAAGCCCTTGCATGCCCCATCGTGATCTGGTTATCTCTTACAGCTACCTGAATATCAGGAGGTAGTTTAAGCAACCGAAGGTAGTTGTTTATCGTAGCCCGGTTTTTACCCACACGGTTTCCTAATTCTTCATGTTTAAGGTTGCAGTCCGTAATCAGTCGCTGGTATGCCAGCGCAATTTCAATAGCGTTCAGGTCTTCTCGCTGGATGTTTTCGATGAGTGCCATTTCCAGCATTTGTTGATCGTTGGCGGTACGGATATAGACGGGAATCGTCTTGTTATTTGCCAGTCTTGAGGCCTGCAGCCTACGTTCACCTGTAATGAGCTGGTATTTGCCCGGGCCTAGTTTTCTGACAGTAACAGGTTGAATTATGCCATGCGCTTTTATGGACATCGCAAGTTCTTTTAGTGATTTTTCCTCAAAATCAGCTCGGGGTTGATGTGGATTTGCCTCGATATGCTCAACAGGTATTTCGCCAATATTGCCAGTTGAAAGATGCCGGGTTCCAAGGCTGTCGAAATGCATTTTCCCTGAATCACTCAATAATGCTTCCAGTCCTCTTCCGAGTACATTTCTCTTTTTTGGTTTTTTCTTTTCAGCCATTCAGGAAATTATTTTGTAATTAGAGTCTGTCCATAAAGTCCGTAACACAAAAAAAATGCCGTGCCTGCCGGCAGGCAGGAATAACTTTTATATTGACCCACACCTACACCCCTCCAGGGAGGGGAATAATTGGTATACATTTTTTTTTCTCCAATCATCATTACATTATAGACAGAATAATTAGTTTTCCCTACTATTTAATCAAAGCATTTTTATGCCCAATTTCATTGGCCAGATTCAGGTAACTGATAGCTCCCTTACTGTCCGCATCATGAATAAGCGCAGGGATGCCAAAACTTGGCGCTTCGCTCAGTTTAATATTTCTTGGAACAATAGTGTCAAAGACCAAATTGCTGAAGTGTTTTCTTACTTCCTCTACAACTTGGTTCGAAAGTCGCACACGTACATCATACATAGTCAGTAATATACCTTCAATTTCAAGATCGGTATTGAGCCTGTTCTGGATTATCCGGATGGTATTCAGCAGTTTGCCTAATCCTTCAAGGGCAAAATATTCGCACTGAACCGGTATAATTACCGAATCAGCGGTCGTCAATGCATTGATCGTAATAAGGCCAAGCGAAGGAGAGCAATCGATAATGATAAACTCAAAGTCGTCTTTGATAGGCCGTAAGATGGTCCGCATTTTTTCTTCCCTCTCTGGAATATTGACTAATTCGACTTCAGCGCCAACAAGGTCAATGTTGGAAGGAATCAGATACAGGGAATTCATATTTGTTTTCAAAACAGCATTTCCTGCACTTACTTCATTTATCATGCATTCATAGATGCTGCTTTCCACTTCTTTAGGAGTGATACCCACACCTGAAGTAGAATTGGCTTGCGGATCAGCGTCCACGATAAGTGTCTTAAAGTCAAGTGCTGCCAGCGATGCCGCAAGATTAATTGCTGTTGTGGTTTTTCCTACCCCTCCTTTTTGATTTGCAATTGCAATTATTTTCCCCATCTGATATATTCGTGTATATATAATTTAAATTTCAATGGTTTCACCGATTTCCGGTAAAATGAGTTCAATCTGATTTTCTTCAAATACTTCTCTCGCCTGGTTTTTGTCAATTTCAATGTAAGGAAATGTATCGAAGTGCATGGCAACCACCTTGTTCGCTTCTATAAATGATGCAGCTTTGGCAGCGTCTTCGATGCCCATTGTGAAATTATCGCCTACCGGTAGAAAAGCAAAATCAATTTTTCCATTTTCGGGTATTAATTTCATATCGTAGGTGAGGGCCGTGTCGCCGGCATAATAAAATCTTGTATTTCCTGCGGTGATAACAAAGCCGGCCGGATTTCCTCCATAAGAACCATCAGGCATTGAGCTTGAATGTATGGCGCTGACCATTTTTACATCGCCGAAATCGAACGACCACTTTCCACCGTGGTTCATTGGATGCCCGTTTTCCAAGCCCTTACTCTGAAACCAGGAAACTATTTCGAAAGTAGAGATTATGCTACAATTACTGTTCTTAAATATCGTTTCGACATCTGCAAGATGATCCTCATGCCCGTGAGAAAGCAGTATATAATCAGCACGGATTGCAGATACATCGATGCCGGATGCATGCGGATTTGGCGTTATAAACGGATCAAATATAAGTTTTATACCATCCAGATCAACCTCAAAACAGGAGTGGCCATAATATGTGATATTCATATTATATTTATAGAAAATTTCGCATAAACAAAAGCGTACAAAGATAGAATTATAAACGAATTAATTACACTTTCGCGAAGGGTTATAAAACAAACATTGCCCCGTGCTGATAATCAGCGAATATTCTGATAATACCCGTTACATGTCATTCATTAGCAATCATTGACAGTTAGAAAAGATATATTTTAATCAGGGATTTACGACCCTTTTAATAAGGTCTAAAGATAATAGTTCAATAGGAACGGCATCGGAATCTACCCTGTCTTCTGGCCGCTTAATTATTTTTCGTTCATTTTGTCAAGATACAAATCGAACCAACCCCGAAGATCCAAAGGTCCTTAGGACTCCTTTGGAGA
This sequence comes from Bacteroidota bacterium, assembly GCA_022571715.1. Classification (GTDB taxonomy): domain Bacteria; phylum Bacteroidota; class Bacteroidia; order Cytophagales; family Cyclobacteriaceae; genus SZUA-230. The sequence continues at coordinate 23,945 of JACZXH010000049.1, forward strand.
CTCCCATGGAGGATCCCTAGTGGGGAAAAGTCAAGAACACCCCAAGGTTTTCCGAATATCTGCTATGGTTTTGTTAAAGGTTTGTGGCACTAAGGACTTGCGGGAAGTTTTAAACTCAAATTATTCCTGTGGCACACTGCGGGGCGTTCTGTTACTGCCTCGAGGTTGGTTTTTTTTCCCCCGGATGACAAGTCACTTGAGGTATCCCTGGAGCAGGAGAACTGACGAAACAAGAAAACACGAAAGCAGTTCCGTAGAATCAACCTTGGATTCTCTGTAATACGAGATGTATTGATCATGCGGATAAACTTCCGGCCCTTTATATGATAGTCGGTTAAGACGTTTTATTTTAAATTTTACCTTTAATACCAGGGTGCTGTAACGCTGAAAACAACGAACGTTTTTACTGTGTTGATTATCATCGAATAATCATGGTATTTCCCGTTACATACAATTATTGATTACTAATTAGTAACGTATCAATATCCAGATTATCTTCTTTTCTTTTTTGACGTATCCTTGCTGGCTTTCATCGCCTGCTCGAGTTTGAGTTGAAATTTTGATTTCTTTTTATCGCGGTTACGGAGTCTGTTCTCATCCAGAATGGCTTTAATCTTATCCTCGTCTACAAATTTTTTGATTAGCGCCTGCTGGCCGAAAGTGATAATGTTAGAAATAAAGTAATAAAAACTTAAAGCTGCCGGAAAGGAATTAAGAACGAACATAAAGATTACCGGCATCATGTACGACATCGATTTCATAGGCCCCTGCATCGCGGTCATCTGGTTGGTTGACCAGGTATATAGTATGGTTGAGGCAGTCATTAGCACTACAAATAAGCTGACATGATCTCCATAAAACGGAATGAAAAAAGGGAGGTCGAGTACCGAATCGTAGGTAGAAAGGTCATCCGCCCAGAGAAATGATTCTTGACGGAGTTCGATAGAACTGGGGAAAAAATAAAACATGGAAAACAGTATAGGCATTTGAAGCAGCATGGGTACGCAACCACTAAGTGGATTTACTCCTACTTGCCGGTAAAGCTTCATTTGCTCCTGCTGTTGTTTTTGCGTGTCGTCAGGAAACTGTTTTTTGATCTCGTCCAATTCGGGCTTCAGCACTTTCGTTTTAGCCATCGAAAGGTACGACTTGTAAGAAAGGGGAAAGAGCAGTAATTTGATAAATAATACAAGGATGATAATGATGATCCCGTAATTGGAAATGTAATTTTCCAGAAAGTTGAAAACGGGTATAATCAGGTATTTGTTAACAAAATTGATCGGAGGCCATCCCAGGTATATGTTCTTGTCAAATCCTTTTGTAACTTTTTTCAGGATCTGATAATTATTAGGTCCGAAGTAATAGGTGAACCGGGCGCCTGCAGCTACATCGGAGGCTGGTACCTTCAGCATGGCGATGCCGGTTTTTACGGTGCTTGTGTCGGTTTCATCTACGGCTATGGAAATATATGCTGAGTTGAAACGTCCTTTTGCAATGATTGCGGAAGTAAAAAAGTGCTGTTTAAAGGAAATCCATTTTGTAGCAGGGAGGTTTTCTTCATCCATGTCATCGCGTTCTGAAAAACCATCGAATACCCCATCAGTAGTATAGTAATTCATTGTGGCTCTGATTCTACTTTCGGTAACATCATGTTCGAGGTTTTTCATTTTATTTTCCCAGCGAAAAACAGGATCGGATTGCAGGTAAGCATCAAGTCCTTTAAACCGTATTTCATAACCTACCTCAAATCCCGCTGGTGGGAAAAAGTATGTCTGATGCACGGACTTCCCTGCGCCAAGGTCTAACGCATATTCCAGAATGATGGTATCTGCTTTTTTAGTCTGTAATACTTTATAATACAATTCTTTCAGGTCAATAGTGTTGCCTGCCGTACCAATCAGTAAGGATGTACTGGTTGATATATCGTCAAGAATAATCAGGGGTTTTTTGTGGTAAGTGAGATACTCTTTGAGCAAAACATGGCTTATGTTACCCCCTTTGGAGCTGAAATCAATTTTAACATCGTCATTTTCAAGTGTAGTTATCACTTCATCTCCGGTAGCTGCGTCTGTGAATATGCCGTAGCGTGCCTGGAGTTGCTGAAGTGTAGCCGTCTCGTCGGCCGGAGCGATTTGCGTTTGCCGGACTTCTGTATCAGCAGACGTCCCAATACCGGGATCCGCTGGCATTTGTTTACTGATCTCCTGTGGGATTTGCTGTTCCTCGACAGGCTCTGCGGTAGGACTGAAAAACTGAAAGTAAATGATCAGCATCAACGAAATCAGTATCAAACCGGTTGCTGTATTCTTATCCATAAAATAACTGTTAAAAAACAGGCAGCAAAGTTATTGTTTTATAGATTTATTGCTTCCTTTTTAAACGAAACTTTCCTGAATTTCAGTGCCGCTTCGATAAACCTGATAAAAAGAGGATGTGGATTTAAAACCGTACTTTTCAGTTCGGGATGAAATTGAACACTTATAAACCAGGGATGCGACTTCAGTTCAAAGATTTCAACCAGGTTCAAATCCATATTGATGCCGGCTGCAATCATTCCGGCATTCTCGAATTCCGCGAGATACTGATTATTAAATTCGTATCGGTGCCTGTGTCGTTCGGAGATATGCATTTTACCATAAATAGCATACAGTTTTGAACCTTTTGTGAGGGTACATGGGTACGCGCCCAACCGCATGGTGCCTCCCTTGTCGGTGATGGTTTTTTGTTCATTCATCAAATCAATTACCGGGTGGGGCGTGTTCGGATCGATCTCGGTTGAGGAGGCCTTTGGCATATTAAGCACATTACGGGCAAATTCAGTCACAGCGCATTGCAGGCCAAGGCAAATTCCCAGAAATGGAATTTCATTTTCACGCAGGTGCCGGATAGCTTCGATTTTGCCTTGAATTCCCCTTTCGCCAAATCCGGGTGCTACCAGCACCCCGTGAAGTCCATGAAGAGAATCACCCACATTTGCCGGTGTAATATCTTCAGAGGATATCCAGCGAATATTTACCTTACATTCATTTTCAGCGCCGGCATGCGTGAAAGATTCAACGATTGATTTATAGGCATCCGGTAATTCCACGTATTTGCCTACGAGCCCGATTTCAACTTCTTCTACTGGGTTTTTAAGTCTTCCGAGAAATTCTTTCCATTTAGTCAGGTCGGGTTCTGTTTTAGGCAGTTTAAGTTTAGAGAGCACCCTGTCAGCGAGTTTTTCTTTACGCATGTGCAGTGGAACATCGTAAATGGATTCGGCATCAATAGCTTCGATCACACAATTTAGTTGCACATTACAAAACAGTGCCAGTTTTTTACGAATTTCGATCGGCAGAGGTAATTCGGTGCGGCATACCAGAATATCAGGCTGAATTCCTGCTTCCAGCAGTTGTTTTACAGAGTGTTGGGTAGGCTTGGTTTTAAGTTCTTTGGCTGCATGAAGGTAAGGGATCAGGGTCAGGTGGATGGAAAGAAAATCATTTGGGCTAAGGTCAAGCTTAGCCTGACGAACCGCTTCGATAAATGGAAGCGACTCAATATCTCCTACGCAACCGCCGATTTCAGTAATAATAATATCATATTCACCTGATTCATCCAGCTTAAAAAAGTTGTTTTTAATTTCATCGGTAATATGTGGAATTACCTGCACGGTTTTTCCGAGGTAGTCCCCGCGGCGTTCTTTAGTGATCACATTATGATAGATCCGGCCGGTAGTGACATTGTTGGCCTGGGAGGTAGTGATGCTTAAAAAGCGTTCATAGTGACCCAGGTCCAGGTCGGTTTCAGCGCCATCGTCGGTTACGTAACATTCACCGTGCTCGTAGGGATTAAGCGTACCCGGGTCAATGTTGATGTAGGGATCAAATTTTTGAATGGTGACGGAAAGCCCTCGTGCCTGCAGAAGTTTGCCCAAAGAGGCAGAGATAATTCCTTTTCCGAGTGAAGAGGTTACCCCTCCGGTAACGAAAATATGTTTGGCTGTTTTAGCAGATCCCATAAGTGTGGTACAGTAGGTAAATAACGATTTTTCTACAAGGTGACGGATAAATTAAGTCACCAACTTATGGGATACAAAGGTAGCAGGATTTAAAGGTATTTTTGGAAAAAAAGGAAATTATTAAGCAATTGTCAGATTATCAATTATATTAAGGTGATTTATTTACGTTGACAGGGTTACCTATACAGTTTAGGGAGTATTTATTCATTAACATGATTGCGTAAAATTTGTTGTAAGTGAGTGTAAAACGCATGCTAAACCTAACATTTTTAAAATAGCGTATTAATGTTCCGCGGATACACGAATAAAATTTTCTCGTTGGCTTTTTTGAGTTACTTTTTGATCTTTTTTAGTTCAACGAAATTGTATTCTCAGTGCCCCACATTTACTGGTGACACATATATTCCCTCGCAAAATGAAATTTGTGCCCTCCCAACTCAGGGTGCAGATTATGATGTAACTTACGGAATTACATTCCTCACTAATGTAACTGCCGGTTATCTGGTTAGGGCAAGGTATGTTTGGGGAGATGGGAACCAAACATTTTACAATTTTGGTGCGGCAGATGGCTCTACAAATACCTTTTTAGCTCCATCTCAAAATCATGTATATCCGCTTGCTCCAGGTCCATGCGAATATGAAGCTCGGTTTACCATACAGATCAGTGATGGTGGGCCATTTACGACTTGCCCAGGTACTCTAATTGCGGACCAATTTGCTTCTTGGGAAAGGGACAACAGCAATGGTGGCAATCTTTTGGCTGTCGGTACGGTTTCAGGATTAAATGATGAACCTTTTTGCGAAGGTGTGGATGTTAGTGCATTTTTCAATAATGTCTCTACGTTTAATTGTCAGGATCCAGGAGCAACGGGAGTTCCTAAAATTCCTAATGAAGCTTTTAGGTGGGAACAATACGTTTATAATACGAACTCCATTGGTATTCCGAGTAAAATACCTAACGCTTCTGTCGTTGGAGGTGCTGTGCTTACAGATGGAACAGGTGCTGATGTTAATGCAGATTATGAAGATCCTCGGGGAGTTGTGTTATATACTCCACCAGTGGTTGATGGAGATGCCAATAGGCAGACCCTAGAAATTATAGCACCGGGGGGATTTGGTGCTGGTTTTCCGCAAGATGGTGATCAGATTGAAGTGACCTTGAGAATGTGGAATTTCTGTAATCCATGGGACGATCCCGCAATTCCGGGTTCACCAGCAGCAAATGATCCCAATGGTGACAATCCACCATTAGAATCTGTAATGTATGTAACAATAATTGATTCTCCTCCAGAACCAACGTATGGACCTATAAATCCGTTTTGTCAAGGTCAAAGCGATGGATCTTATAATTTGACTGCTTCAGGAAGTGGTATGCCCGGAGCTACATTTCAGTGGTACGATGATGCTGGATTAACGAATCTTGTTAAAAATGGGACCACGTTTAATCCAGTAACCGAGGACGGTGTTAATAAAAATCCTGCAGCTGCAACGACCAGTACATACTATCTGGTTGAGTCAAATGTAATACCCAGCGTTAGTCCTCCCGCTAC
>JACZXH010000050.1 GCA_022571715.1 Bacteroidota bacterium
TACAAAGACCATAACCTAACGTCTTTAGATTACCAAAAAGATAATCATGTTGTACGTTGCATTGTACGTTGGACATAAAAAACCCCCTCAGAATTAACTGAGAGGGAAAATAAGCGGTCTGGACGAGACTCGAACTCGCGACCTCCTGCGTGACAGGCAGGCATTCTAACCAAGCTGAACTACCAGACCATACTATATTAAACGTAAAATATAAGTCCGCCGTTTGCGAACTCGCGACCTTCCCGAGTATTCGGGACAGGCATTCTAACCAAGCTGAACTACCAGACCATGTTCAAAAGGTGATGTAAAAATAGATGATAATTTTAATTATTCAATATGGGAGATAAAAAAAGGTATATTTATTCTCAACCATGTGTAGGTGTGTGTAACATGATTATTTCTGATCCGCATATTCATCCCCATAATACTTACTTGTAATTCGAGTGTGGAATGTCTCTGCCTCGATGGGCTCGTATTTGGGTGTGCCACAGCATGGAAGCACCTCGAGGATTTCTTTTTCCCATACATACACGGCCGTTGGGAATGTGATACGTGGTTTTCCATATAACTGCTTGTTTTTCGGTTTACTTACCCGGTGGGTGGTACTCGGAAGCCGGTCGTTGGTAATGCGCTGCATATAGTCGCCGGTGTTGAGGATAATGGTACCTTGCGGTGGACTCAACCTGATCCACTTCATGTTTTGACGGTTTAGTACCTGCAGGCCATCCACCGACTGGGAAGGAAGGAGAGTAAACAAATCCACGTCTTCATGCCCAAGCATCCGGCCGGCACCCAGGGCAATATCTTCTTTCTTCAGCGGCGGGTAATAATTTAAACGAAACCCGAAATTCGTTCCAGTAAGTTTCTGATCGTAAAGGTGCGGATCGCACCCCATGTATTTCAATATACTCTGCATGATAGGCAGAAAGAGTTTTTCATGCTCCAGCACCATTTTTCTGAAAAACAACTCAAACCCGCCAGCAGGCCAGAATTTTTCTTCCCGGTAACCCGGATCATTGTCAAGATTGAATGCGCGCCTGCAAAATACCCAGCCTTCCACCAGATCGGGGTGAATGATGGTGGTTTCGTTCATCGGGAAATAGCCCTGGTTTACCGATCCCTGCCGTTGCGCAAGGTATTTCATGCGTTCTTCCAGCGGTATTTTTTCAAAAAGTTCAATCACCCTGGCTTCGGCTTGTTCATATATGGCCGGGTCGATACCGTGGCCTTTCAGCACTACAAAACCAATTCCTTCCATCGCTTCCCCCAGTTCACGGGCAAATTGCGCTTTCCCTTTTTCTCCTCCATAAAAAAAATTGCCGATATTGCACGTTTTTATTTCATATTCCTCATCAAACTGGTCTTTGCCTTCTTTTTCAACCAGGTGATAAGCCTGGTCTTTTTTTACCTGTTCATATTTCCTGAATTCCTGATTGATGGCATCGATGCCTCGTTCTTTATCCGTTTCCATTTTTAATATATTAAAACCACATTTATCGGCTACAATTTACGATTTTACCCTGATATATAACCGATCAGAATTATGATAAGTGCAATGGGTACGACCCATCTTATCCAGTAATAAAACAATCGACCCTGTAATTTGTTCTGCTCACCAAATAGTTGAAGCATCACTTTTTTCTTTGATAATCCCCATGTCAGTCCCATGATAGCCAGCAAAGATCCGAACGTTTGCATGCCCGATCCAAATATGAGGTCGAGGTATCCGATAATATCGGGATAAAAAGAGCTTGGGATCATTAATAGTCCTTCAACTACACCAAGGCCAATAATGATGCGCTTTCTTGTAAGTTTGATAAAGCCTAACTCTTCAAAACTTCCTGCAATTACTTCAAGCGCAGCCAGGTTTGAAAGGAAAGCCACCAAGGTTAGGCCCAGCAGGAAAATACCACCGAGCCAGTTGCCCATGGGCATTTTGTTGAACAACTCGGGAAATACATTGAATATCAAACCGGGGCCGGAGGCCATATCGAGTCCGAAATATAAAATGGCAGGAACAATGAAAATGGAGGCCATTAATGCGGCGCCCATATCGCCAAAACTCGTCAGAAAGGCTCCGGACGGTATGTCCTCTTCATTCCTCATATAACTGCCGTACATAAGCATGAAAGTGCCGCCGAGGCCGAGTGAGAAAAAAGATTGCCCTAATGCCGCAAAAATAACCTCCCTGTTAAATGCCGTAATATCCGGTTTCAGAAAATCAATCAGATAACCGGTGGTGCCGGGGATGGTCAATACATAAATGATAAGGCCGGCCATAATGAATAGAAAAAACGGCACAAAAATTTTACTTGTACCTGCAATTCCCTTGTTCAGCCCCCTGGAAATAACATAAAGGCTGACAACAAGAACTAAAAGTGAAATAACGTACTGAAGTGAACCCAACGCCAGCAGGTCATGATAAATCGCCATATTTGCACCTGCAAATCCCTTGAGGAGAGAAAAAGCGGCTGTAAATCCCACATTTGCTATGACTACCAGATAATACGAATCGGCAACCACTACGGTAATCAGAAGCAGAATGCCGACGGCCTTGCCAAGCCGGTTTCCGAATACAAGGCAAAATGTTCCGATCGGCCCTTTTCGGGTTTCTCTTCCCAGCGCCCATTCAGCCATCAGTGCTGGTATGGCAAACAGGACGGTGAACGAAATATAAGTAAAAAGAAAAGCGCTGCCGCCATATTTTCCCATCATATACGGAAAACGCCAGACATTTCCCAGCCCGACTGATACACCGATCATGGTCATGATGGTTGCAAAACGGCTTATGAAAACAGGACGGGTTGCCATATCCGGGTAAGATAAAATAAATAAAGGGGATGGCAAAGGTACATCTTTGCAGAATGGTAAGGCAGGATTATAACTGGTGACAAAATATCGACAATGATAGCCCTTAGCCCTGGTGATTATCTCTCCTTTTTTTTCGTCTGGTTTCACATTATTTAAAGAGGATGTGGTGTTTGGAAAAGGATTGGCTCAATGTGGTCCAATACTGAGGCAGAAATTACCGGTCCGACTACTGGGGTCCCTCAGGATGACGTTTTTTTGATCTTTTAAGACCACCCCATAATTGATTAACGATCAATCTTAATTAGTGGATTTTGAGTAAATTCAGTGACGTATTGTTTGATCATGTTCCGAACTTTTCTGAATTCATCCAGAATCTCCTCTTCTGATCCTGAAAATTTCGCAGGATCCGGGAAATTATGATGCACCCGGGAGGCTTTACCAGGAATATACGGACAATTTTCCTTGGCATGATCACACACCGTTATGATATAGTCAAAATCAATATTCTTGTATTCATCTACATGATTGGAAGTATGCATGGAAATATCCAGCCCTTCCTCGGCCATTACTTTCACAGCCAGAGGGTTTAGATCGTGGGTTTCAATACCGGCACTATAAACCTCAAATTTATCTTGCCCGAATTTGCGAAGATACCCTTCGGCCATCTGACTGCGGCATGAGTTACCGGTGCATAGCACCAAAATTTTTATGGTTCTTTTCAAAATGAGTTGATAATTATTATCTTTTTTATATATCGGCTACTACAGTTCTCTTACCCAGATATTCCGGTATCTCACAGGATCTCCATGATCCTGCAACCTGAGTGGAAGTTTAGCGGGATGTGTCACATAGTTGGGTGTGCCTATGTAAACGGTCGGACCTATGAGCTCAACATGGTTGTGTATAAGAACGCCATTGTGGAATGCAGTAATTTTTGCGGTACTTTTTAATGAACCTTCTTTATCAAATACTGGAGCTTTGAAAATTATATCATAGACCTGCCAATCTCCGGGTTTCCGGCACGCATTAACCAGGGGTGTGTGTTGCTTATAAATGCTGCCCGCCTGCCCGTTGGAGTAAGTCCTGTTTTCGTATGAGTTCAGAACCTGGATTTCATAAAAACTCATAAGGAATATACCGCTATTGCTGTATCCCTGTCCTTTCTTGCCTTCTGCATACGGTGTCATCCATTCGATATGTAACTGCAAATCTCCAAAAGCCTGTTTTGTTTCTATGGCACCTGTTCGCTTTTTTACCACCATTTCTCCGTCGATCACATCCCAGTCTGCTGGTTTGTTTTCATAGTCAGGATTCATTTCTTTTACCACTTCAGGGTTGATAGGTGGCTTTTGCCAGGCCGACAGACTGGAGCCGTCAAAAAGTATAATTGCATCGGAAGGAGCTCTGGAAGTTGAATAGTCTCCGGGTATAACTACCATGGGTTCCGGGTCCCACACTTCGGTATCTTCAGGTTTCGGGTTTTGGTTTGAAAATGCTGGCGGTATCATCAGAAGCATAATTGAAGCCATCAGGTAAAGTAGCGTTGGAATTTTCATGTTTGTATTTATATCACATGTACGCTGAAAGATATATCAGGATAGTTTAAATAAAAAAAATCCCGGAAGAAATCTTTCTTGCGGGATCCGGTTTTAGTTTGGGTATCTTCACGCTGGCATTTTCTTGCTAATGGTGGGCCTGCTTCTCATATCCTCAATCAGATTCCTTTCCGTTTGCAATTCACGTTTTAGTTTAATCTGCTTTTCAAGCGATTGGCTTCTGAGTGTATTAAATTCTTCTTCGATCTGCTGATAATCCAATACTTTCTGCCGTGCGGTGATGCGGTTAATATTATATTGAAATGAGCCTAACGCCAACAACGCAATGAGGCCTCCGATTAAAATAACATTGAAAATAATAAATGATGTTTTTAAAAAATCAACGCCTAAAAACCGGATATGGGTCATCGCAAAGTCGGTAGTTGCCAGTAAATCATCTTTTTCTTTAATCGATTTCTGTAAAAATTCGATTTCTGTTTGCTGATCTGACTGGATTTTTTGTGCAGTGGCAATGTCGGTTTTGAATTGTTGCACACTATCTTCCAATAAACGCCAGAATTCATTAAGCCGGGTTTCTTTAATAACTTTATATTCACTATAAGTTTCGGCATTATCGAGAAGAAATTTGAATTGCTCGGATAAATTTTCAGGTTCTGCCGGTTGGCTGTTTTGCCCGGAAATGGTTGAAAGTGAAGATAATAAAAGGGTGGTCAACAAGATCAGATTTTTCATTGCGATGCTGGTTTTTATGCGGTTGTTATTCAATTATAAATATGGCATCAAATTAGTATTTTTCCAATTATTTATCCATAAAATTCCGATCAGTTAACAATTATTTCGTTAAAAGGATATTAAGAATCTATACAGTAATAAAACAATACTTACCCGGGTAAACCAGATTAACCCTAATTCATACTGAATTGATTGTACCAGACTAAATATAATTTTATCACCAGCATGTGCGTTTCCCATATGAGGTTCTGTCTTATGTCGGATAACAACCAGGGATATAACCGATTTCGTATTGCGAATGGATCCCTCAATTATCCTGGAGTGATAAAATATAATTGCTGATTGCCTTCTTTTCATAATTTGTAAAAAAATCGTCGTATGGCGGCATGGTCATCTTACCCATATTAATCCGCTCAACGATCTGGTTTTCAGTCATTTTGCTATAATGAAGATTTTTTGCTCCCGACATCTGAAGAGTCCCGTCAGCGCCATGACAACTAACGCATTGGGTATCATACAATGCTTTTCCATGAATTACCATATCATAGGCCGGATCAGAAGCGTCCGTCACTACATCTTTCGGTAGAGCCTGAGGATGTATAATCTTGGATTTGTTCATTTCGGCCATGCCATATGCCCCGATGATCATTAAGAAAGAAAGGGAAGCAAGTGCTTTGTTTTTGATTTTGTATGCCTTTAGCGCAATTGGAACAGACAGTATTACCACAATGATCTTTGCCACGAACAGTCCCCTGATTTCTGCCGTTTCCAATAAAAGTAAAACACCTGTTATCAGAAATAAACTACTGACTACAATTTCAGGAATTTTAATCCTGGCTGAAAACGACTCCAGGGTTTTATCTTTACCCGCCATCAGAAGAAAAAACTTAACCAGATAAATCAGGATAAATAGTGTAATAACTAATTTATGTGTGTGATATAAGGCGATATAATACATAAAAACTGGTTTTTAGATTATTGACATGAAAATACAATTTGGAAGTGGTCTTTACAAAGATTTATTTTTGTTTATATAAAATTTAAATTTGATCAGGTGAAAATCATACCTACTGAAGGCATTACTTCATTCCGTGTTATAATATTCAATTGTGTTCCCAGGATTTGGCACTGGCATACGTGCATTTACATTTTTCAGCCAGTTATCCAGCGATTCCGAAAGTTGCCGGACGATATCAGGATGATCCGTTGCAAGGTTGTACGATTCCGACAGATCGTCTTTCAGGTTATATAGTTCAACCGTTCCGGATTCGTACCACCGGATCAGTTTCCAGTCATCTTGCCTGATAATACTGTATGGACTCACTTTTGTACCCCACCAGTAATGGGGAAAGTGCCAGTATAATGCATTTCTCTCCGGCAGGTTACTTTCACCTCGAAGAACCGGGGAAAGGTCTGTTCCGTCGATCTGCAATGAATCAGGGACGGTTAAACCTACAAGGTTCAGCAGCGTAGGGAAAAAATCATTACTAATTACCATTGTCTCTGATTGTGTGCCAGGTTGAATATTGCCTGGCCATCTGAATATTAACGGTACCCGGATACCTCCCTCATACGGGTGACCTTTACCAAGCCTGAGCGGAGCATTGCTGGTTGAAACAATGTGACCTCCATTATCGGAAAAAAATACCAGGATGGTTTGTTCAGCAATGCCAAGTGAATCCAACGCGTGCAATATGTGGCCTACTCCATCGTCTACACTTTTGATCATGGCAGCATAGGTCGGGTTTTTCTGGTGTTCAAGTGGAATCCTGGAAAGAAAGCGGGCAGGCACTTCATCATCGTCGGTCCAGGGTGGTATGGCAGGATCAGATTCCAGTCTGGATTCAAACTTCCGGATGTATTCAGGTTTGGCCATAAGCGGTGTATGTACTGCGTAATGTGAAAGTGACATAAAAAAAGGGTTGTCTGCATTTTCATTGATAAACCTGACAGCCTCATCCGATTCCCTGTCTGTCAGGTATTCACCTTCTTTTCTTCCAGGAAGGGACTCGATTTTAAATCCGTTTCGCTCGTATGGATCAAAATAAGTCGGAGGCTGCCCGTAATCTTCACCTCCGATATTGTGTCCATATCCCTGGTCCAATGGTGACCATGGTTTGGGACCAAGATGCCATTTGCCGATATGGACTGTGGTGTAACCTGCCTCTTTCATCAATTCTGCCAGGGTGATTTCGCTATGTTCCATCCACCAGGGGTTAACAGGTGTTATTAAAGGAATGGAGTCTGCGTGTTCTTCGTATCCGGCCGGGTTTTTCTTATCTTCAGGTATCGTCACACCGGAATACCGGCCACGGATCCAGTCAGTGATTCCGATCCTTGCCGGGTATCTGCCGGTAAGAATGGAAGCACGCGTGGGTGAACAGATGGCTGCGGCTGCATAGGCTTGCGTAAAATATATCCCTTCGGCTGCAAGCCGGTCAATGTTAGGCGTATCATAAAATTTACTGCCCATATACCCCACATCGTTCCACCCAAGGTCATCCACTAGAATGAATATGATATTGGGATGGTTATTTTTCGATGTACATCCCATCAAAATATAAAAAATGAAAATAATAAAATATCTAAGGATTGATTTGAAGGTCATGAAGCAGCGTCTATCCGGTTGTAAAATTTTTATATTTTTTACGGAAAAATACAAAACGGAAAATCTAATCACTATTGATTATGATTTAATATTGATTTAGCGCACAACCTTACCAGGATTTGCAATAAATGCATATTACTTACAATATAGCGCGATATTCAATCTCAAGATATTCATTTCCTGCTGTATTATTACGAACACCAATCGACAATTATTATGAAAACGATGAAACAAGGGAAAATGACTCCGATTGAAAAAGTTAAACGGTTACCATTTATTTTCCTGTTATTGATTTTAGGATTGCTACTTATCCTTAGTCTGCAAGTCCACTCTCAGGATATTTCAAAGATCTATTCAGCCAGAGGCTTCTGGCTGGAACAGAACAGGGAAAACTATAGGAATCTGAAATTAAAAAGAGAGAAAGGAGACTCGCTTACACTGTCACAAGGTCTTTATCTTCAGGATTATGAGGTCTATTTAAAATTATATTACACACGAATGGCTGATGAAGAAAAATCAAGATACATACAAAATAAAGAACAATGGAATAGCGCGTTTATTGCAGGTGATGACAGGGATGAAAGTGTATTTGAATGGCGTCCCCGGGACCGGTTTTTAAATGGTGCGTATGGATTCTGGTATGGCGTCACACTTATTGCAATTATGGAAACAGAAAGCGCCGCGGCCGTAGGCATTCCATTTGTGACAAGTGGTTGGTGGCTATTAGGGCCATCCATCATGCCGGACAGATATAAAAACATAACAAGAAATACCGTAAGGTTGAGCAATACCGGAAAGCTATTTGGATTAGGATATGGAGCTTCGCTCGGTGTTCTGCTTGTAAATGAAAACAGTGATAATGGATATAAAACCATCCTGGGATTATCTACATTAGGAAGCATCGCATTAGGGGAAATGGGGTTTCAATATCAAATGAAAAGAAATCTTTCTGCCGGGCACATTTCCATGTTACGACACTACGGGATCCTTGGTGGATGGGTTGGGTTAGCATCTGCATTTTCCTCAAATGCTGAAAGTTCAAGGATTTACGGAGGTATGATATTAGCAGGGGGTATAACGGGAATTTTAATCGGAAATCAACAGGCGATCAGCAATAATTTTTCTAGCGGTGATGTAAATGCTATCAGCAGTTTGTCGTTGACAGCAACCGGGCTTGGCCTTGCTGTGGCTATAGATATAATGTCCAATATGGAATATGATTATAATGAAAATACGGAATGGCCAATGATCATCCCGGCAGCTAGTTCAATATTTGGAACGGTTATTGGCCAGAAGCAAGTCAGGAATGTACACCTTTCTAAAAAACAGGGGAGTACCCTCAATCTTACAACAGCCGGAGGAGGCCTTATTGGATTGGGGCTGGCTGTGATCCTCGAATCGGAATCTCCCGCAATTTATATCGGACTTTCTTCAGGTATGGCTTTAATCGCGCATCAGGTGATATTCAATAAGTATAAAAATGAAAACCTGACAAGTCAGTTCGAGGCCAAACTAAGTAATAATCAAAATTGGAATATTTCTCTTGATATAGAACCCGAAAACTACTTTGTCAACCAGAATATGAATGACATGGATGATTATTATAGCGGGGGAAAATTTAATTCACCTAAGTCGATCGTGAAACTGAAGCTGAAATTTTAATTCACGATGTAATTCTCAATAAGATTTTGAAATTGTTGATCCATGGGCATTGATTGGCTTTGCAGAAAAGGCCGCTGATTCCCTGATTTTCAGAAAGCCTATTATGACGATCCTGAGAATATTCAAAAACTGGCCGCCTACCTGGAACTGTTCAAATCGGTAAGTCCGGACGACGCCGGTACAACTTGCTTATGGAAGGAATAAAATCATTATCTGAAGAAGATATAAGCACCCCGGCAGGCTGGTTTATGATTTCAAATTTTCCATATGCATATATTCAAGGGTAATAACTCTGAAGCGTTGGTTTTTGCAGAAAAAGCTTGCAGAAGAAAGCGTGAAGTCGGAATTGCACAATTATATTCTTGATATTCAGGAGCAAATGAACTGTTTATATCGTGTATTAATAACTTCAGGTTACTATTGATCGAATAATGTTATTAAGGCTATATTCTTGGATATAGCGATTTTTTTCATAAATTTATGTGAGAATTACTATTTTTAGAATAATATTTAACTGATTTTTGAAATTAAAATTAAAATTAAGCACTTATGAAAACCCAATTTAACTTCTTTTTAAAATTAAGCCTTATGGCTACGGTACTTGCGGGACTGGCATTCGTAACTTCATGTAATGATGATGATGATGTGGAAGTTGATCCGTTGGTTGGTGATTATCAATTTAAAAAAGCCACGTATCTGGGAACAGCGGGTGCAACCGGAATAACCGCAGAGTCTATTGATGTCATCGCGCCTACCGGTATTCCTGATCCGCCCACAATCGTTCTAACTTTCAATCCCAACGACGATATTACTGCAATAATTAGCGGAGCCATTAATGGATTGATCGATTGTAATGATCCTGCCAATACCACTATTGAACTACGGGAGGATGGTTCGTTATGGTATTCTTGTAACAGCGAGACTGTAACATCCATAAGCAGTGGAACATGGGTAGTAAATGAGACTGCAGGAACGCTGTCCTTAAATGTGGTATCGGAAGCATTAGGGGTAACGCTTTCAATTGTGTTAAATCAATTTAATTTAACAAGTAATATATTAAGTGGAACAATTGTCGGATTTCCAATACCTGCAGATCTGACCATACCATTAGGCGCGGACAATATTTATGTGATCGCATATGAAGGTGAATTCACAAAGATTAATTAGACAGAAACAGTAATTACATAAATAAAAAGAAGGTGTCTATAATTATAGACACCTTTTTTATCCTACCGCTCATTGTTTTTGCAGCTATTTGTTTTGTAGCAGTCTGTCAAGTAGGAGACAGATATGTCAGTTCATCAATTCATCAAATGTAAGTGAAATATAATAAATTGCTCCGATGGTGGGGCCGCCATAAGACGAAATGTACCTTTCGTTAAGCAAATTAGATCCTCCAATTTTGAGTACGGATCGAAGGCCGCTAAGTTTGTAGCTCACCTGGGCATCAAGCGTACTAAAAGAAGGAACAGGACCGTTCTGTACAAAAGAGGAAGTCCAGGTAAATGAATCCTGCCACCTCAAGGCAATGTTGAAGCCAAAATTATCTGTCACCTTCCTGTTTCCAAAAGAGATATTCACGATATGTTCAGGTGTATTATAGTCATTGATAAAGTCAATGGATAAATCGCTTGTGTTTAGTCGATTCCAGGAATAATTGATCCCTGCCCGGTATCCTCTGATGATACTGTAGTCAAATCCCACCGTTGCGCCCTGTGATTTTACAGTTTGATCCAGATTGGTGTATATCTGATATGTATCGCTGGCGTCTCCTGTCAGCAGGCCAAACAAGGCCGCCTGAGTAGGATCGGCTAGCGGATCGGTAGGGTCACCATTGCTATCCTGTGCCTGCCTGACACGAATCTGAGTAATAAAATTATTGTAAGTGTTTCGGTAATAATTAACATCAATCATAAGCCGGTTTGAAATAAGTGATTTGTATCCTACTTCAATAACTTTTATTTGTTCAGGTTGTACGGGCTTCCAGGTAGTGTATCTGGTAAGTAGTGCCGGATTTAGCGTCCCATTTGCAAAGGATTCCGTGAACTCATCAACAGATTGAATTAAATAAGTCCAGGTACTTACCTCGTATTTATCGTGAAAATCCTGAAGGCCCCCGAGCAGCCTCGCAGTAATAACATTAAGATCAATATATTGACCCTGGGTAGTCGGGTTTCTGAATCCGGTCTGAAAGGACGCCCGTATATTATGATCATTCAGGATGGTATATACGCCCGATAATCTTGGGCTGAACTGGCCATCAAAATTCTCGTTTTTATCGTATCTGATAGAAAATACCAGCTTTAACTGGTCATTGATATACTTGTCTGTTAACTGTAAAAATCCACCATATTCGTTAATAATGATCGGATTTGATTCGGAATCAGGGAAAATTGTCCCATTTGACCTCAGGTCATATCGCCGGTAACTTGCGCCAATCATTAAATCAAAGATCTCGATTTCATTCATGAAGTTGTACTGACCTTCGGTATGATAAAAACGTGTTTGATCGTTAAAACGAGAGCCGTTCGGTATAATTCCTGAATTAACGCTATCAGCTGCATTTTGAAATTCCGGGCTACCGGCTTCCCATCTGTTTGCATCTGCAGTTGTCCTTGCATTACTATGTAAATTACTAACAGCCGTGGGATTGCTGAGTATGGCGTCAATAACAGTTGGATCGAAAATGACACTTCCTGTTTCAAATACGTTAGACTGAATGAGGCCTCCGACAAGTGTTCCTGCATACGTGCCAAACCATGTAGTATTGTCCAGGTAGGCATTATTGATACCAAATCCGGTAAAATCAGCAATATAGGAGTCGCCCGAATCTTCGAAGGTGGCATAACCCATAAGATTCCAGTTGTCCGCTTTTAATTCCAGCCGGTGTTGCTGAATACTGAAATCCTTCAGGGAATACCTCTGTGCGCCAGTATAAACCGAAGTGCCCCCGCCATAACTAAAAAGATAACTTAATTCAGTATTATCATTTAATCTGTAATTTAAACCCGTATTAATCTTCAAATTTTTTGCACCATAATCAACAAGAAAATGTTCCTCGTAACCTGTGCGGTTTACATTATCGGCAGGTAATGCGCCGACATACGGAGCAACAATTGCGGTAGGAATGCCTGATGCAGCTGATACCGCATCAATAAGGGCCTGTGATGTTCTGAGTAACCCAAGGTTTATACCTCCGTCATCTCCATAGAGGTTTACGCCATCTTTGGCAGGATTAATACTGAGATCCCCCTGTAGATTTACGTTTTTATCTGAAAAATTATTTGCATTCCAGTCTTCTGCTTCCATGTAAGAGAACCCGATCTTAAATGCAAACTTATTGTTGAATGCTTTGGCGTATCGCAATGACATTTCGTACATAGGCTGCGGATCAGCAGGTTCACCAAGAGACTCATCGGCGCCGATATGATTAACTCCTAATTTTACCATAGCACTCAATCCCTGGTATTCGAAGGGACTTTTGCTTGTTATGAGAAGTATTCCATTAAATGCATTGGGGCCATATAATGCAGAGGCTGCTCCCGGTATTAATTCCACACTTTCCACATCCAGCGATGAAGGTCCATTCAGATTTCCAATGGGAAAATTCAAGGCCGGTGCCTGGGTGTCCATCCCGTCAGTGAGCTGCACAAACCGTGTATTTCCTGTTGATCCGAATCCTCTCGCATTAATGATCTGAAAATTGATACTGCTTTGGGTCATTTCAACGCCCTTCATATTGGCAATTGCTTTGTAATAATCATCAGAAGCGGTGTTTTTAACATCCAAGATGCCCATCTTTTCAATCGAAACAGGCGATTGCATTATATTTTCATCCATCCTTGATGCAGATCGCACAATCACTTCACCAAGTGTGGTTATATCTTCAATAAGCGTAAGTTCAAGGTTTATAGAATTTTCGGTTACCTCAATTTCCTGCGTTGCAAACCCGATCATTGAGATTGATAATGTAATTGGGGGATTATCCTGAACTACAAACATGAAATCACCATTGATATCTGAAATAGTACCAATTACCTTTCCTTTCACTACAATATTGACTCCCGCTAAAGTTAAATTTCCTTCATCTTTCACATTTCCCGATACCTGGATTTGTTGTGCATAAACCTGGGAAATTAATCCGGCTATCAAAAAGAAAGTAAAAATTGCTCTGATTTGACTGAATCTGTTCATAGCACCATGTTTAAATTTTTATGAAATAGACTAAAATTATGGGAATATCCTAATCATTTGTTCCTCAAAATATTGAAAATACCATAAATCCGGATAGCAGAAGGCGTATTCAATTGTAATAAATATAAATAATCTAATTTTTTTAGTTCATTTTACAAAAATCCGTGATCTCTATTTAGTTGTATTATAATAAATGTTTCCGGCAATGATTGAACAGGCATTTAATAGTGTATAACAGCTGACTTCAACGTATGTCTTTTTTTAAAATGTTGGCAAATTCAATGAAAAAATCGAGCACATTTGGATTTTTTAAAGCATCTTTACTCAACGAATTGGATATGGCCTGGCCCATCAGAATTTTTTTAACAGGTGCTTCAGTTTTTTTACCACTTAAGGTGTAAGGTACTTCGGTAATCTGAATGATGTCATCGGGTACATGCCGTGGCGAACATTCGTTTCTGAGCTTGTTTTTGATAGCTGCTTTTAGGACACTATCCAGCGTTTTATTCTGGGCTGGCACAATGAATAAAGGCATATAAAATTCTCCCTTTTCTTTATCCACACAAATAATAATGGAATCCTCTATTTCAGGCATTTTATCTAGCACTCTGTATATTTCGGCCGTGCCTATGCGTACACCGCCCCTGTTTAATGTTGTATCGGACCTTCCATAAATGATTACACCATCACGTTTTGTGATCATGATCCAATCGCCATGACGCCAGCTGCCTGGAAACATTTCAAAATAACTTTCTTTATACCTGCTGAAATCCGGATCATTCCAGAAATATACAGGCATGGAAGGCATCGGTTCAGAGATCACCATTTCGCCGACTTCATTTGTTACGGACATTCCCTTTACATTGTAAGCTTCCAGTTTGCATCCCAGCGCCCTGCACTGAATTTCGCCGGAATACACAGGCCATAACGGATTTCCTCCAACAAAGGCACTGCAAACATCTGAGCCGCCACTCATAGAAGTCAGCCACAGGTCTTTTTTTACATTTTCATATATCCAGTTAAACCCATCTGTTGGGAGTGGCGCACCGGTAGATCCCACAGAACGAAGCTGTGACAGATCATAACTTTTGCCCGGTGTAGTGCCTGCCTTCATATTTGCAATGATAAACGGTGCACTTGTTCCAAAATGATTTATACCTGTCTTTTCAGATAAATGCCACAATACGTTTAGGTCAGGGTATCCCGGACTGCCATCGTACAAAACAATAGTTGCTCCGCATAACATAGAGGCAACAAGGAAATTCCACATCATCCAGCCGGTTGTTGAGTACCAGAAAAATCGTTCGCCTGGTTTGACATCGTTGTGGAACGTGAGGTATTTGAGATGCTCAAGCAAAACGCCACCATGACTATGTGTGATCGCTTTAGGTAAGCCGGTGGTCCCAGATGAATAAAGCACCCAGATCGGATGGGAAAAAGGAACAGGTTCAAACGTCAATTCGCCCGGTTTGTTTAGCGCATCATACCACAAGTATGTATTTTCAAATTTGATAACAGGATCGGATTTATCACTCAAAGGAATGAGAAGTGTGATTTTTATGGTTGGAAGATTTTTTTGTAGTACCCTGATTTCTTTTGTCTTGTCGTACCATTTACCATTGTAGGAATAGCCGTCAGTGACGATCAGTAATTTTGGCTCAATCTGAGCGAATCTGTCTATTACAGAGCTTGTTCCAAAATCAGGGGAGGTGCTTGACCAGATTGCCCCCAGGGAATTCACTGCCAGAAAACTGATAACCGCTTCCGGAATGTTCGGCAGCCATCCTGCAACGCGGTCACCTTTGCTTATTCCATGATGCTGAAGGAAACTGCGTAACGCAGCTACTTTATTCTCCAGCTCTTCCCACGATAATTGAGAGATGTCTGAGTTTTCGGATTTAAAAATGATGGCCGGGTGGGCGGTAGTTGCCTTCCGGAAGATGTGTTGTGCGTAATTAAGCGATGCACCATCGAACCATTTTGAATAAGGCATGGAACCTGTAACCGGCACTTTAAAACGATTGTCTGATATAATTTCGAAATACTCCCATATGGCAAGCCAAAAGGCGCCGATTTCTGTGGTTGACCATTCCCATAGTTTCTGGTAGCTTTTAAACGTCAATCCCTTTGATTTGAAAAGCCAGTAAATAAACCGGGTTAAATTACTTTCCGAAACAAATTTATTATCCGGTTTCCAAAGTAGGTTAGGTGCATCCATTCGCTGTTTCGATCAAAATTAACGATCAATAAATATAATTAATCTCCCGTATCTCTTTCAATAATGAAGAAGAAAGATAGGAGGATGTGGATACAGTCTAAACCACTATCCTGATCCCCGCTAATTTCCAGAGAGCTCTTTTTTCAGATGCTTCACAAGTTTTTCACAGAGTTTATTGATTTCATCAGACATGTAGGTATCGCCAGTGGCATTCAGCAGGGTTTGGGCTAGTCCGCCAATGCAGTCAATATGAAACCGTTTCATTTCATCGATAGGCATTTCTTTTGTCCACAAATCTATTCTCATCGTATTTTTTTTTAAGTGGTCCCAAATTGAAATAGCGATCGCATTTGTAGTTTCAGTATCTTTTTTATCAGAAGTATTCCAGTGGATCTTTTCAGGAATTTTTTTATGGTCGAGTTCAATTGTAAAATTAATGGCAGAGGTTTTCATATTTTTATCACTTGTTACTTTTCAGTATTTGTTGTGCAAGCAGTTTGTCTTTTCGCAGTTGTATTTTCAGGTCTTCCAGACTATCAAATTTTTCTTCAGGTCGGATGAGTTTCAAAAAAGAAATAGTCAGGGTTTTTCCATAAATGGTTTTATCAAAATTAAAAATATGTACTTCAATAGAATGTTTCCGGCCATCTACAGTGGGTCGGTATCCCATATTCATCATACCGGAGTAAATATGATTTTGGTTAGGAAAACTTACCTGCACAGCGTAGGATCCGTTATAAGGAATGAGCTTATGCGGCGAATTTACACTAATGTTGGCGGTTGGAAATCCAATTTTTCGACCAAGTTCATCACCCTTTACTACTTTACCAGTTATACTGTATGCCCTGCCAAGGTATTCATTCCCAATATGAATGTTGCCTTCATTAAGTGCATTGCGTATACGTGTAGAGTTGATGGTGATGTCATCTATTTCCTGTTTTGGTATTTCTTCAACTTCATATCCATATACTTTCTCCTTAGCTACAAGGTCAGCAAAATTACCAGCCCTGTTTTTACCAAACCGGTGGTCATGACCAATAACTAGTTTTTTAGTACCGATTTTTTCAACAAGCACTTGCCGGATATATTCTTCGGAGGATAAAGCAGCGAATTCTTTTGTAAAACGAATTCTCACAAGGTGATTAATACCGTATTTTTCAAGAAGTGCGGTCTTTTCTTCCATGGTGGTAAGCAGCTTCAAGTCATATTCAGGGTATAACACAATGCGTGGATGAGGCCAGAAGGTGAGCAGCACTGTTTCACCGCCGATGCGTTGCGCCACAGATGATAAACGCTTTAATATTTTTTGGTGTCCCAGATGTACACCATCAAACGTACCGATGGTTACAACTGCATTGTGGATGGGTGCAAAATCTTCAAGTCCGTGGTAAATCTTCATTGTTTTGAACCTGGTCGATTGTTAATGCATTTTCAACGTTATAATCTCCTATTTTGGTCCTGCGAAGATTGGCAAGATATGCTCCTACTCCAAGTTTTTCACCAAAATCCCTGACGAGGCTACGTATATAAGTTCCTTTCGAACATTTAATTCTGAATACAATCTCTGGCAACAACACGGATGTAAGCTGAAATTCGGTCACTTTCACAAGTCGGTTTTTCATCGTTATCTTCTGGCCTTGTCTTGCTTTTTCATATGCTCTTATTCCATCTACCTTTATGGCCGAGTATACTGGAGGTTTTTGTTCGATTTCCCCTAAGAATTGGCTTGTTGTATTCCTACATTTCTGTTCAGTTATGTGATGCCAGTCATGCTCACTATCAAATTCAGTTTCAAGGTCAACAGAGGGTGTGGTTTTACCAAGCACCATAGTGCCGGTATATTCTTTTTCGAGCTCCATGAATTGTTTGATCTGTTTGGTTTTATTGCCCGTGCAAACAATCAGCAGTCCGGTAGCCAGCGGATCAAGCGTTCCGGCATGTCCCACTTTTTTTACCTTAATAATATTGCGTATTTTTTTTATAACATCGAATGACGTCCAGTGCAGGGGTTTGTCAATCAACAATACTCTGCCAAAGTATGTAATATGGGTTGGAGTATTCATTACCAGTAAGCAATTAATACCATGGTTGCCACAACAAAACAGTAAATCGCAAAGTAAAAAAGATTCCCTTGTCTGACGATTCGGATCATCCAGTTACAAGCCAGAAGTCCGGACAGGAATGCAACAATAAATCCTGCCAGCAGGGCACCTGTGCCGATACCCAATGCAAGGTCTGGGTTTTTTAAAAGTTGCATCGTTTTTAACAACATGGCCCCGGCAATTGGCGCCATTACCATCAGAAATGAGAATCGGGTTGCTTTCGATTTCTCAACTCCAAGCAGTAAGGATACCGATATTGTTGCACCGGATCTTGAAATGCCAGGCAAAATTGCAATAGCCTGTACAATACCGATCATAAATGCAATTGGAAAGGTGATGGAGCCTTTGGTATTTTTTACAAAAAGTGTTGCAGTGAGTAACAAGCCGGTGATCAACAGCATCAAAGCTACAAATACCACATTTCCACCAAAAAAACCTTCGATTTGGTCCTCAAAAAGCAATCCTGCTATCCCCACTGGCAACATTGAGACTAATAACCGGGCGACATAATTGGTCTCTTCATTCCACCGGAATTTAAATAGACCTGCCAATAACGCCATAATTTCTTTTCTGAATACTACCATTGTACTTAATACCGTTGCCCCATGAACAATAATTGCAAAAAGAAGGTTATCTTTTGATTTTACACCTAAAATGAAACTTCCAAGTACCAAATGGCCACTGCTGCTGATTGGAAGGAATTCGGTAAGTCCCTGCACAAGTCCAAGGATCAATGCCTCAACAATTGTCATTAATCCTTATTCTGTTTTGGCGTGTAAAGAATGGCCCAAAATTGTATTCCAAAACCCACCATCACTATGATAGGGCCTAATGTTATTCCCAGGAAACCAAAACCATAGTCTTCTTGGTCCAGGGTCATTGTGAAAAAGCCGATTATTAAAACGGCTATTCCAAAAAGCATCAGCTTATAGTTTTTTCCTGAAAAGGCCAGGTTAGTTTTTTTGTTTGCTTTGTTCATGTTTTCAGTAAAGGTCGTCTAATGACATTTTTAAATATTTCGATATGGCCCGATATGTACTGATTACGGCTAACAGCATACCTGCAATCAAAATTATTGTAAAAAGTATAAAAATCAGTTCTTTATCTTCTAAGATATGCAGATCTTCAATGTATTTATATGCATAACGCGTGAGTGCGTATAGTGAGGAAACAGTAATTCCGCCGGCAATAAAACCGTAAAACATCGCTCTTGCAAGAAAAGGTTTTTTTATAAATGTGCCTGTAGCGCCAACCAATTGCATACTTCGTATCAGAAACCGCTGCGAATACAATGCCAATTTGATGGTGTTGTTAATCAGAAGAATAACGATCAAAATCAGTATTATTGAAAAAGCGACAAGTATAATACTGATCTTTGCGATATTCGTGTTAATTGAGTTTACCAGACTTTCAACATAAACCACTTCATATACTCCTCCCATAGATTTTATAGAATTAGTAATAGTCTTCATACTGTCCAATTGCTGATATCCTGGCAGTATTTTCACCCGCAACAAATCACGGAGGGGATTATCACCGAGAAATTTGCTGAAATCTTCGCCGGTAGCTTTTATAAATTCTTCCGCTGCCTGTTCTTTAGAGACAAAAACAATCCAGGGTTCGCCCTGTTCAACCAGGATGTATTCATTCGATCCTAATGTTTTTTGAATTTTAGTTTTTTGAGCATCGGTAATATTCTTATTCAGATAAACCTGGATTTCGATGTTTTGCCTGATAATGCGGGTAAGTTTATCTGTATGTATGAGTAAAAGGCCAAATAATCCCAGAACAAACAAGGCCAGTGAAATACTGAGAACAACAGTTATCGAAGGATATGATCCGAGCGTTTTCCGTAGTCTTTTTTTTGTTCCCTTTTCCATATCAGAAGGCCAAATTTAATAAATTAAGCGTCAAAATCTTGCGTCTATGTATGGTTTTAATATGATGTGCAGGCAGGTTTTTCTTTGTTTATAAAAAGTCCACCTGAAGAACAGCTTCTGTTTTATAAAAAAAGCCTTTGGGTTTCCAAAGGCTTTAGGATGCATTTTCAAATCGAAAGTTTTAAGTACTAAATCAGGGACTTTTATCTTTCAGTTTATTAAGTGCAGAAATCAATTTGCGGTTTGTTATTTTAATAAGTGGGGCAACTTCCTGTGTTTTCTTGTCAATTTCATAATACATTCCTTTAAAGTAGAGATACAAATGTTTGTCATTACCTACATTGATCTCCAGGAGTTGATAGGGCTCTTCATCAAAGTTGCCATAAAGAATGAGTTGGTCCGTTTTTACCTGATAATGGAAATTATACTTACGTTTGTTTCTGATGATCGATATCTCTAAATTGGACTCATTAGGGTATTCCATTATACCCAGGTTTTTAGAAGGCACTTCAATATCATCTTCGCTTATTTTATCCGTTTCAAATTCATCTATGGGTTCAGGAACATCCGGAGTTATTATATCCTCAGTGTTCAGTTTTTCCATGGTATTGTCTTGAGCAGTATCCTGTTCACGTTTAATCACTGTTTCTTTCTTTACACTACTCGATTCTTCCTCAGACAGGGTTTGATCTATTTTGTCTTCCGGGGCATACTGAATTACATCGGCACTATTTTCAACCACTTCTGAAATAATGCCAGGCTGCTGAGTTGAAGATTCATCCATTCCAAAAATTGTAAATAAGCCGTATCCGACTCCTGCAAGGATGACTACGCCAGTCACAATTTTGCCAAAGGTTATTGTACCTGCACCGCCACTTACCGGTATATTATCAAGTCTTGTTTTGAGATCCAATCTTCTGTTTTCTTTTATTCCTTCAATAAGCTGCTGCTGAAATTCCAACTCCTTATTTAGTGCTGGGTTGGTAGTCAATTCTGTTTTAAAATCACGTAATGCCTCTCCCTCAAGCTCACTGTCAAGGTAAGCTCCAACTATATCATAATAATTCATTTGTTCACTCATAACTTAATCTAAAAAGTCGCTTTCCGAATACATTGATTTTACGATTTCGTCAAGTTTTTTCTTACATTTATATTTTTTGGTTTTTGCCGTATTCGTGTTGGCAAATCCTAATTTTTCTGCTATTTCTGCCATAGACATTCCATCGAAGTAAAAGTAGGTCAACACCTTCTTGCAGGTACCTCCCAGTTTATTAACGCAATTATTAATAATTTTGATCCTTTCTGCACTTTCGTGATCCTGATAATCAGGAGAATCCTTTTGTTCTCGCGAATGTCTTCCTTTTCTGTCGAGCTCCTTTCTCCAGAGATTCAGGCAGATACTGTAAATGTATGTGCTCATCTTTGAAGTCATCACAAGATTTCCACTCACAGCTTTTTGCCAGAATACGATCAAAGCGTCCTGATAAATATCTTTGGCTTCCTGTTCCGTACCATTATTGGAAATGACCATTTTCGTCATCATCCTGTAGTACTTCTTGTAAATTACATCCAAAGCTTTTTCATCACCACTGCAAATACGATCGAAAATCTCTATCTCATTCATTACAGCTCATTTCTATATACATTTATAAATAAATAAGTAACCAAAACGATTAAAAAGCTGTTAAATTCTAATATAACCACCTGAAAGTCAAGTAAAATGAATTTATATATTTGCATTATACCAGGTTACATAACTTCAACCAGGTTTGTGTCCCATAAAAAAATGCAATATAACTCCTGACTCTCAGTTTCCGGTTTTCTTCCCATATTTTACACCTGTACACCTTTCCGTTTTCAAGGTCAAGAATTTCGCCATCTACCCATTCATTTCCATTTTTGTGCATTCCATCAATTATCTCCAATCTAATAATCTTCTTATTTTTCCGGTAGTCATCACATTCATCACAAACCGGACCGGGATCTTCGTCCGGCTCCAGGAATAGATGAATTATTTTCCCATCTTTCTAATAATTTTCTACAACAGAATTCAGATTTCCGGTATCGTCATCGATTGTTTTTCTTTTGGAAAATACCGGATTACGCGAATGAATTCAATGTGGCAATCCCAACCACAACCATGCAAATAAATAATTTTTTCATATCTGTAGGTTATCAGCTATAAGTGATAATATTTAATATATATTACCCAGCTCCGTAAAAATAAAATAAAATTACTTTAGTAAGCGGAAGGTTTGCTAATTGATGTTAAGGTATTAAAATTTTATTGTATGGATACAAGAGATGGCGTTGCATTACAATGTCATAAACATTGTTCATCGCACAGTGGAAACACTGGTTTGATGAGATTGAATAAAATAGTTACATGATAACAGACAATCACTTTCCAACCATATCTATTCTATTCTATTTCTATTCTACTCTACTACTCTACTCTGTTCTACTCTGTTCTATTAATACACATATTCAACTGTAACTACGGCCTTGTGTAAACATAACCGTCTTACTGAATAGTGAAAATTTATTTGTCCAGTGTGGAAAAATCTTCGTGTACAATATCTTCAACAACTTCAATTGGCTCCGTTTTGTATGCGCTGCCAGTCTGGTGGCCGTTATCAACCGCGATGTGCGGAGCAATAACCAGGGCAACGATTGACATGAGTTTAATAAGAATATTCATAGAGGGACCTGAGGTATCCTTGAGCGGATCGCCTACGGTGTCGCCAGTGACAGAGGCTTTGTGCGGTTCAGAACCTTTATGATAGGTTTCTCCTTCAATTTCCACGCCTTTTTCAAATGCCTTTTTGGCATTATCCCAGGCTCCGCCAGCATTAGACTGAAACAATCCTAAAAGAACGCCCGAAACAGTAACCCCTGCCAGTACACCTCCAAGTATCTCTGCTGAGGACACACCTTCGAACATGTTCATGGCTCCAAATCCTACAATCAGTGGAACTGTTAATGCAATAGCTCCCGGTGCCATCATCTGCCTGATAGAAGCTTTTGTGGAAATCTCCACACATCTTTCATAATCCGGGGTAGCGGTTCCTTCCATGATGCCAGGAATTTCTCTGAACTGCCGACGGACTTCCTGAACCATTTCCATGGCAGCGCGGCCCACGGCGGCAATAGCCAGAGAACTGAATATATAAGGTATCATGCCTCCCAGAAACAGCCCTGCCAGCACAGGAGCTTTGTACAGGTCGATCGATTCGATTCCTGAAATACCTACAAAGGCGGCAAACAACGCGAGTGATGTCAATGCGGCTGAAGCAATTGCAAATCCTTTTCCTGTAGCTGCAGTGGTATTTCCTACAGTATCCAGTATGTCGGTTTTTTGTCGAACCTCTTTGGGTAGCCCGCTCATTTCGGCAATACCACCTGCATTATCTGCGATCGGGCCAAATGCATCAATAGCGAGTTGCATGGCGGTAGTTGCCATCATGCCCGCGGCGCCAATAGCTACTCCGTAAAACCCGGCAAACATATATGTAAATGTAATACCACTTGCTAACACAATTATTGGGAAAACGGTCGATTCCATCCCCATCGCCAAACCGGCGATAATATTAGTGGCGTGTCCGGTAATCGAACCGCGTACAATATTCCTGACTGGCCTTTTGTTCATGGAGGTATAGTATTCTGCGATAATGCTCATCAATCCACCCACACCAAGCCCAACGGCAATGGACCAGAATACATCAATATTTTTGAATTCATATCCTCTGATGCTCAAATTTTCGGGAAGCAGATTCATTACCAGAAAATACGAAGCAATGGCGGTTAAAATAATTGCCGACCAGTTTCCGATATTCATTGCCCGTTGCACATTCCCATCATCATTTTTTATCCTGACAAAGGTAGTGCCCACGATTGAAAACAAGATACCGATTCCGGCGATGAGCATGGGAAGCATAATAGGAGCCAGTCCTCCGAAAGCATCATCAGAAACAATTTCACGACCAAGGATCATGGTAGCCAGCATGGTAGCCACATAAGAACCAAAAAGATCGGCGCCCATACCAGCCACATCACCAACATTGTCACCTACATTATCGGCAATCGTTGCCGGATTTCTTGGATCGTCTTCAGGTATTCCGACTTCCAGTTTGCCTACAAGGTCTGCGCCCACATCTGCTGCTTTGGTATAAATACCACCTCCCACGCGCGCAAATAAGGCAATACTCTCCGCGCCCAGTGAAAATCCAACTAGCACTTCGAGTGCTGTTTCCATTTCAATTCCGTTTGCCGAACCACCGACACTGACTACGAATGCATAGTAAAAAATGATAAAAAGGGTTCCGAGGCCTAGAACGGCAAGACCTGCAACACCAAGCCCCATCACTGTACCTCCATTGAAAGATACCCGCAACGCTTTAGCAAGGCTGGTGCGTGCTGCCTGGGTTGTTCGCACATTGGCTTTGGTGGCTGTGGTCATTCCAATATAACCGGCGAGTGCCGATAATACAGCACCTGCAAGAAAAGAAAGTGCAATAACCGGATGGGAGGTTTCTACTGCGGTTCCAGAGTAGGCCAGCAGCAGCATGGCAATGATTGTAAAATACCCAAGCATCTTCCACTCAGCATGCAAAAATGCCATTGCTCCACGCGAGATATAACCCGCAATTTCGACCATTTTTTTGTCACCGGCGTCCTGTTTGGAAACCCATATGGCTTTTCCAGCCATAAACAGCAACCCCACAATACCCAGTGCAGGAATGACAAATAAAATAATCATAAGTTATTTTGAAATAAAACTACTCTTCATAAAAACGGTTCAAAGATAGAAGAACAATCAGGAATTAAAAATGAAATAGAAACTGATTTTGGAGAGTAAATCAACCTGCTAAATGTCACCATACCATCAGTCTCTAAGTTTATCGAGCAGCTTATTCAAGTTTAATACTTCTCCTTTTGACAGTGCAATTAGCTTGTTAAATTTTTCAGACTCCGTATCCATGGTTTTGAGCAACTCCAGCCCTTTTTTTGAAATGATAATGCTGGCAATCCTTTTGTCAATTGAATTACGCGTCTTTTTTATGAGTTTTTTCTTTTTTAACCGCTCTACAATTCTGGAGGCATCCGACATTTTGTCCAACATACGTTCTTTTATGAGATTCATGGTAGCCGGATCGGGTTTTTGTCCGCGTAAAATTCGTAATACATTGAATTGCTGGCGTGTGATTGTATATTGTTTGAAAACGAGATTCATTTTTCCAATCAAATAATTATTTGTATAAATAATGTTACTGATCGCTTTTTGATACTCATTTTGAAATTCCTTTTGCCTGATCGCTTTGTCCAGTTTCATATACATTTTTACAATGATTACAAAGTTATTACTTCGTATTAGCATTTATATAATTCAGAAACTCGGTTTTAATTCTTTCATCTTTAAATTTTCCACTAAAATAAGCTGTTCCTGTCTGACTATTGGTGTCATTTACACCTCTGGAGGAAACACAGAGATGTGTGGCATCTATGATAATGCCTACATCAGGAGTATTTAATACTGATTGTATCTCTTTGCCTATTTGAATGGTAAGCCGTTCCTGTACCTGTGGCCGCTTAGCATAATACTGGACTATCCTGTTTATTTTAGACAATCCGATGATTGTTCCAGTAGAGAAGTAAGCTACATGTGCTTTGCCATAAATGGGCACAAAATGATGTTCACAGTTTGAAAAGAAAGTGATGCTTTTTTCTACAACCATTTCATTGTAGTTGTACTTATTTTCGAATAAAGTCGGACGGGGTTTGTTTGCAGGATTTAACCCGCTGAAAATTTCTTTGACAAACATGGTAGCTACACGTTGTGGCGTGCCGGTCAGGCTGTCGTCTGTCAGATCCAGACCTAACACTTCCATGATAGACCGGAAATAGCCTTCAATCCGAATAATTTTTTCTTCATCAGATAATTCAAAAGCATCTAATCGTATCGGGGTCTCTACCGAGGACCCAATATGGGCATCTCCTGTTTCTTCATTATCTTGATTGATGGTTAAAGTATCATTTTTTTTTGTCGAATTTGCCGGTTCATCATGCGGGGTATTCAACGTAATTTTTTTCGGTTTCATATAAGTAAATTTTTAAATCAAGACGGTCATCTATCTTATCACGCAACAGGTCATAGATTACAACCGCAATATTTTCTGCAGTCGGATTCAGGTTTTTAAATTCCTCAGTGTCAAGATTGAGATTTTTATGGTCAAACTTACGAGTCACATTTTCACGAATTAATTCGCTTAGTTTTTTCATATCGTAAACATACCCTGTATCCTTGTCCGGTTCACCTGTGAGTTTAACCACAATTTCATAGTTGTGGCCGTGGAAACCAGGATTATTACACTTGCCAAATACAAGATCGTTTTTCTCATCAGACCACTCCGGTTTATAGAGTCTATGTGCAGCATTGAAATGTTCTTTCCGGTAAACGGCAACCCTCATTTGGCTATATTTTTATGGATGTTTAAACAAATGGCAAATATATAGAACAGTGATAATAAAGAGGCATTTACTTTTGCTAAAGTTATACTAGTTAAGAGACTTAAATCACATGATAAATTAAATGGTAAATTATGTACTATGGATCATCGTTGTTTAGGCAAGTGATATCAAAATTCCTATATTGCCGGTTGTTAATAATTAATGCTTTACAACGAATTTAATGCGGAATGGATTTACAATCGACTAAAATGCTAAAATGCTAAAATAAATTTATTTGGAGCAGGATGATAGAATCATATAAATAAACTAAAATTTCAGAAAATAATTCACATTAACATGTCAGACAGGAGAACTTTTATTCGCAAATCAATCGGAGTGGGCGTAGCACTCCCATTTTTATCATCTTCAATTGCCAGAGCGGAATCCATACTCGGTGCGTCAAAAGCCGAAGGACCGTTGATTATGTGTAGCAGGGGAACAAACTGGGGCAAGAAAGTGCTGGCTCCTGCGCAGGAAATTTTCGAAAACGGAGGGGCGCTGCTTGATGCCATTGAAAAAGCTGCTAATGTGACAGAATTGGATCCTGAGGATATGTCAGTCGGGTATGGTGGATTACCCGATGAAGATGGCATTGTGACCCTTGATGCTTCATTTATGGATGGAAAAACACATAATTGTGGATCAGTGGCTGCCATAGAGCGAATAAAAACACCTTCTTCAGTTGCAAGGCTTGTAATGGAGCGCACCGATCACATTCACCTGGTGGCTGAGGGGGCGCTTCGATTTGCCCGGGCACATGGGTTTAAGGAAGAAAATCTGCTGACGGATAGGGCCAGAAAAGTCTGGCTGCGATGGAAAGAAAATCTTAGCGACAAGGACGACTGGTTTCCTCCGGAGAATGGGGATTATGGATTGGAAGAACGAGCTACAGGCACTATTAACATACTGGGCTTTGATTCAAATGGAGATCTGGCTGGCTGCACAACTACAAGCGGCTTGTTTGGAAAAATAAGAGGCCGCATAGGCGATTCGCCTATAATTGGCGCGGGCCTTTATGTGGACAACGAAGTGGGAGCTGCAGGCGCCACAGGCAGGGGAGAGGAAGTGATCCGGATGTGCGGCAGCTTTTACGTAGTTGCAAATATGAGAGCGGGCATGTCGCCCCAGGAAGCATGTGAAGCAGCTTGTAAGAAGATTATAGATATAAACGGCGGTGAGGCAAATGTAAATTTTAACGACAAATTTGTAGCGCTTAGTAAAAGCGGTGAAGTAGGTTGTGCACAGATAATTGGAAATGATAAGCGGTTGCCCCAACTATCCTACTGGACAGCTAAAAAGGGATTTCAGGTTGTTTCCGGCTCGTATCTTATTGAAACTTAATGATTTTATTGTTATGAACGAACCAGAATACCGAGTGTTTCTAATAATTGAGGTTGTCTCTCAAGAGCAATTTCGGCAATAGTTTTTAGTTCGGTACAATAGTCGGCCAGTGCATCTAACTTTTCATTTCTGAGACGTGTAGCTTCCTGTGCCTGACCTTTTTCCATCATGGCTTCGTTGCGCAATTGTTTCAAGTCTTTAAAGGCTTTCAATTCAGCCGTTATTCGCTCAGCCGTTAGTTTAAATTTTGCCAATATGGGGAGGAAATCTGTTTCGTTTAGCAGGCTGTTATAAAAATCAACTACACTATCTATCCATGCTTCGATGGCATAGACTTTTCCGGCATATAACTTCAACCTGTCTTGCAGGTCTTCATCGTTTCTTGCAAGTACTTTTACCAATTTTAATGTACGAAGATGGTTGATTTCAGCTTCATCTTTTTCTACATAAAACGTATCGTAGGCGAGGCTTTGCTCCTGGTATTCTTTCTTCTGCTGATCTACCAGTTGCATGGTTTCGTTGTAGAGCGCTACTCCTTGCTCTATATAGCTGCTGTTTACGCCTATTGCATCCAGTAAAGGAGCAACCCGTGCATCGCGGCTGTTGAAGATAAGCAAGCGATAGGATTCCAGTTTGTCTGCTAATGTATTTGTTGCCATAATATTATATTATTAGGTTAATTAATATTGTAAATATAATAAATAATTTAAGAATTAGTATATAATTTATAAAATTAAGAAGTTATTAAATAAATTAAAGTATGCTCTGGGGAAGATGAAGTACGCTCTGGGGAAGGTGAAGTATGCTCTGGGGAAGGTGAAGTATGCTCTGGGGAAGGTGAAGTATGCTCTGGGGAAGATGAAGTATGCTCTGGGGAAGATGAAGTATGCTCTGGGGAAGATGAAGTACGCTCTGGGGAAGGTGAAGTATGCTTTAGGGTTTTGTTAGTAATGGTTATTGCTCACGGACGTCAACTCGATTGTAGGTATGTGCTTACTTATTTTGGTTAATTGTTTTCATTTGTGTTTCATCATAGTCGATTTTTATTGCTTTCATCAAATTCTGAATTGAAGTAGCTCGTGTGGCTACGCAACAGGCTCAGGTATTGCATTTGGTCCCGAGTCCTCGGGAGAAGAAGCCCGAAAGGAAAAGGAAAAACCTGATTCGCTTGGGCATTGACCATGGAATGGCTTATGCTTGGAGTCGTACACGAATGGGAGGTTGGGCAGTTGCTCAAAGTCCAATTTTAAGAACAACCATTACGCTTGTAAGAATGAAAAGTAGGCGGGACGTACAGTGGTCATGCCTACATTTCATTTGCGTCTGCGCCGAAGTCGGCTACGACGCAGGAGCACGGCAGATAAATGTGCCTGCCCCGCAGCTTTAGTGTATCGGGGAGAGGCGCACTCCCGCATCTGGTGCGGGGCAGGCTGTGGGCTTAATTGCTCACGGCCGTCTACTCGATTGTGGGCTAATAATTCGTAATTCATCCCTTTTTTAGGAGTCAGAAAAGTCCGTTTTTCAAGATATTCACCTTTT
>JACZXH010000051.1 GCA_022571715.1 Bacteroidota bacterium
TATGTAACCGGTTGGATAGCCGATAGGCTTCAGCAATATGAAAACTCGATTCACCCTTATACTCCGGATCGTCGAAGGCTTTCTGAAAATATGCTATGGCTTCATTATATTCCCCTCTTTTAATTTTTTTTGTGCCTTTTTTGATGGCGCTTTTCTGACCCGAAACTGTTAAAGCAAGTAACAATAAAACACTCAAGAGATATACATACTTTGCCATTTTCATCAAATTAATTGTCTGTTATCACTATAAATACCTGCTCAGCCAGGTTTCAGATGCAGGCACCATCCAGTTTACCTCCAGTTCTGCTTTGTTCTTTACCAGATTGTTGAACGTGAGTGTATCACCTGAAATGATTCCTTCAGAAACACGGTTTTTTATTTTATTCAGCGGCTCAAGAAAGACATTGCCTTCGTTGAGAAATGCTACCTTCGTTCTGTCAAAGAAATTAACAGTCAACTCCTTTTCAAGGGCTTTTACAAAACGAACTGAAGAGTCGATCGAGCACCCGCTTACGCTTGCGAAATTCTCGTCCACAAGTATAACCAGAAAACGTTTATAATATATTTTTACCGAACTATTAAGATCCTCTCCATGGGCCGCCCAGGTACTGAGATATTTTTCAGTCTCCTCAAGTATATAATTTTGTTCTTCCACAGATAAATCCCGGTCGGACTGGTATAGCCATACCCTCGAATTTTCTGCCATTTTATCGAATGTTACAAACATTTATTAAAAACGTAATTTATATTCAAAATTAACGAAAAAGGAAGACTTTTAGTTTAACAAATTTTTTAATAATGATGGCAATCGCTCCAGAAACGAATCAAAGTAGATCAATATACTAAATATCAGATATTTACATGCAAACTGCTGTCCATAAGCTTTGCTGATTACCTGACCGGCTGCTTTCCTGGTTCCTCAGATACATCCGTTATTAAATTACTGTAATATACTGTTAAAGATTCTGAGATTCTGCTACGATTTCGGCAATATCCTTTACTACTACCTGCGATTCCTTTTCTTTATTTTTAATGCCATCTGACAACATAGTCATACAAAATGGGCAGGCAGAAGCAATTATACTGGCTCCGGTTTCGAGTGCCTCGGCGGTACGCTTATCATTGATTTCTTCTGCTCCGGGTTCTGCCTCTTTAAACATTTGGGCTCCTCCTGCACCACAGCAAAGTCCCTTGCTCCTGCAATTTTTCATTTCAACGAGATCTGCGTCCATTTCTTTCAGTATCTTACGTGGAGCTTCATAAATACCATTGGCCCGGCCAAGGAAGCAAGAATCATGATAGGTGATTTTCTTCCCTTTGAAACTTCCGCCTTCCTTTACTTTGATTTTACCTTCATCAATAAGCTGTTGCAGAAATACCGAATGATGGATCACATCATAATTGCCCCCTAGATCAGGATACTCGTTTTTTAGGGTATTAAAGCAATGTGGGCATGCAGTTACGATTTTCTTAATACTATACCCGTCCAGTACCTGAATATTTGACATGGCCTGCATCTGATAGAGATACTCATTCCCTGCCCTTCTTGCAGGATCGCCTGTGCAGGATTCTTCAGTTCCCAAAACAGCAAAGCTGATTTTTAGTTTATTGAGAATTTTTATGAAAGCCCGTGTTACTTTTTTATACCGGTCATCAAACGATCCTGCACATCCTACCCAAAAGAGAATTTCAGGAGATTCATTTTTTGCGGCAAGTTCAGCCATTATAGGCACGTTCATTTTCTGAGTCTTAACCATTTTCTATCTGATTTTTATAATCTGAATATTGCATGTTTGCACAAATTCAGTTATTTATTCCTTTATCCAATTAGATCGGTCTGCAGGTGCAAATTTCCAGGGCGAAAAACTGGTTTCGATATTTTGAAACATAATGTTCCATTGCGCAGGTGAACCTGATTCTTCCATGGCAATGTATCTGCGCATTTCAAGTATTATTTGCAACGGATTTATTAGAACCGGACATGCTTCCACACAGGCATTGCATGAGGTGCAGGCATTCAGTTCTTCTTTAGTAATATAGTCTCCCAACAACGATTTTCCGTCTTCAAGTCCCTTTCCGTTATTAGCCAGACTGTTTCCCACTTCCTCCATTCTGTCTCTGACATCCATCATGATCTTACGAGGCGAAAGTTTCTTGCCAGTTTGACTAGCGGGACATTCAGCCGTACATCTTCCACATTCGGTACATGTATAGGCGTCCATCAGGTTCTTCCAGGTAAGGTCATTAATATCTTTTGCACCAAACCTGTCAATTTTTTCGGGCGCTTGGGCGGAACCCACATCAGTAGCAAGCCCTAGCATAATTTTTACCTCACTGGTCACCGAATCCATACTTTCCATTTTACCCTTTGGTGTAAGATCGGAATACCAGGTGTTGGGAAAAGCCATGAAGATATGTAGATGTTTTGAATAGGTAATGTAAATCGCAAAACCGAGAATTCCGATTATGTGAAGCCACCAGGCTAAACGCTCGATAAATACCAGCAAGCCCGCAGGTAATCCGTCAAAAAGTGGTATCAATAAACTACTAAACACCAATTGGCCAGTAAAAACATATCCGGTAATACCACGGGTTTGCAGTATCTGGTCCGTAGCATTCATGCTGAGGATAGCCAACATAAGTAAAATTTCTGTGATCAGAATAAGGTTGGCATCCAGCTTGGGCCACGAAGTCATTTCCGGTTGTGCAAAACGTTTAACCTTGAGTACATTTCTTCTGAATAGAAATATCATGCAAGCTGCCAGCACACTCACAGCCAGAAATTCGAAAATATTCATCAATGTATTGTAAAAGCCATCAAGATATGGAGCAAATATCCGGTGTGTTCCAGCCAGCCCGTCTATGATGAATTCGAGCACTTCTAGGTTGATCACTACAAATCCCACATACACAAACAAATGAAGGATGGCCGGAGTTATATTTTTAAACATCTTACGCTGACCGAATGCCACAAACAGCATAGACTTTAACCGTTCAGGACGATTATCCGTCCGGTCGAGGTTCTTTCCTAAAAGAATATTACTACGTATCAGGGCAATTCTCTTCCAAAAAATATAACCCGCTGCACCAAGTATTATAAGAAAGATAATCTGCTGAAGGTATGCCATTTTAAAATGCTGTTTTATCCCTTGAGGAAGTAATATACAAGGTAGTTTTTAATTATTCATCACATTTGTTTTTACGCCTTGACGACAAAAATTTTTTGTATTAGTTTTGTGCCCTCTTTTACGGTGATGTAGCTCAGGTGGTAGAGCATCGGACTGAAAATCCGTGAGTCGGTGGTTCGAGTCCACTCATCACCACCAAAGCCTTCGTAAGGAGGCTTTTTTTATTTAACATAAAAATAAGGAAAAACGCAGTAAATTATGCATGTATACTATTTTATAAAATGCTTTAACCTTATTTCTTCTCTTTCTGCTAAAAACCTCCATTTACCTCTGGGAATATCCTTTTTTGTAAGACCGGCATAGTACACCCGGTCAAGTTTCACGATCTCATATCCCAGCTGTTCGAATATTCTTCTCACGATTCGGTTTTTTCCAATATGGATTTCCAGGCCAATTTCTTTACGGCCGGTTGATATAACTTCGATTTTATCAATCTGTGCGATTCCGTCTTCCAGTTCAAGACCAGACCGGATGCGTATCAAGTCCGTATTCAGCAATGGTTTATTAAGCACAATGTGATATACTTTGGCCACTTTATGCGACGGATGCGTAAGTTTTTTTGTAAGATCGCCATCATTGGTCAGTAAAAGCAATCCCGTCGTATTTCTGTCGAGCCGGCCCACCGGATATATTCGTTGATCGCCGGGTAATTTCACCAGGTCCATTACCGTGCGGCGTCTTTGCGGATCGTCCATGGTAGTTATAAAATCCTTTGGTTTATTCAGCAGAACATATACATAATCCTGGGGATCAAGCTTAGTCTTACCATAGGTAATGTTGTCATGCCTCATGACCTTATAGCCCATTTCGGTTATCACTTTGCTGTTGACACGTATTTTACCATTGGCAATCAGCTTGTCGGCCTCACGCCGCGAACAAATTCCGGATTTAGCGATAAACCGGTTCAAACGGATAGGGTCATCTTTGATTACCGTGGATTCTGTAGAAACAATTTTCTTTTTTTTGTAAAAGTCACCTCTTTTATTCGCACGTTTTCGCTTCTTCATCATTTAGAAATGTGAAGTAAAAGTACGGATAATGTCAGCCTTCATCACCAATGGTGTTTCCTTCGGTCGCAAAATCCTTCAATAAAGGCAGTTCACTCAAGCTGTTTATTCCGAAATAATCCATAAACTGTGAACTGGTGCCATAGATTATCGGGCGTCCTACAGTGGTTGCTTTACCTCGTATTTCGATTAACTCTTTATCGAGTAGTTTTTGAATGGAATAGTCGCAATTTACTCCTCTGATTTGCTCTACGTTTGTTTTTGTCACAGGCTGCTTGTAGGCAATAACTGATAGTGTTTCGAGCGCAGAAGTTGAGAGCCTTCTTTTCGACTGTTGTTTAAGTAGTATGCCTATGCTTGCCTGGTACGCAGGTTTTGTCAGAAACTGGTATCCTCCGCCACTTTTTACAAGGTGAAAAGAATAACTGTCAGAGGCGTATTTATCCAAAACATTTTTAAGCGCATCCGTTATGTCAGTTTCCGGAACCTCGGTTTCAAACATTTCAGTAAGGCAAGCCGTTATTTCACTTTTTTTAATCGGCGAAGGAGAACAGAATACTAAGGCTTCAATATGATTTTGAAGAAAATCCAATTATTTGCTCTGCTCCAACTTGGCTTCAATCGATAGTGTGGTATGTGGAACTGCCCTTAGTCGTTTTTTGCCAATGAGTTTTCCGGTTTTTATACAAATGCCATAGGTTCCGTTTTTGATCCGGACCAATGCATTCTCAAGGTTAGTGATAAATTTTTGCTGGCGTGCAGCAAGCTGGCTAAGGTTTTCTTTTTCGATCGAGTCAGCGCCATCTTCAAGCACTTTGATCGAACCTGATGTTGAATCGGTGCCTGTATCGTTGCTCCTGCTTAAAGAATTCTTCAAATGCTTAAGTTCGTTATTGGCTTTTCCCAGTTTTGATAATATGATCGCCTCAAATTCTTTTAATTCTATGTCAGAATATCTGGTTTTATTTACGTTTTTTGCAGCCATAATCACCACTTTTAGTTTAGGAAGTGCAAAATTATAGTAAGCTTGTTAAAATAAAAACTTATGAAACGATTTCCCGCACATTTATTTTTATTCGAGATTTATATTCATTGATAATCATGACTTGAATTTCGAATTCTTAAAGATAATTCTTACACATAAAAATCCAATGGAACTCAAACAATTTGGGCCTTTAAAAATCTTCTTTGTGAGGGAGTACAGAGATCATAAGCCTTTAAAAAAAACAGGCAATATTAATTTTTGTAAACAAAACTGGAACGCTCTCGTATTAATATTTGCAAGGTTTTTCGATGTTTCACAAAAATGGACTGGAAAATATTTTGTCAGGTGAGATTCAATCGGACTGGCGTGAAGCACTTATACCAGTGATTTTACCGTCACATTTGTTACACCGGTTATCAACCATGAGTTCAGCGACAACGTGGAAATTGTTGAATATGTAATTACAAAAAAATGAAACTACGACCTCAACCCGGTGATTATAACTCGTTTTATCAACTTTATATTGAGAAAGTTATCAAATGGGACTTGTTGGAAGCACTTTTGATCGTACATAAAGATACGCAGTCATATTTACTATCAATACCCGAAAAAAAGGGAGGCTTTCGATATGCCGAGGGCAAATGGTCAATAAAAGAGGTTATCGGCCATCTGATGGATACCGAAAGAATCATGACTTACCGGGCATTACGATTTGCAAGAAAAGATTATACTGATCTCTCGGGATTTGATGAAAAAGTATACGCCCCCAATGCAAATGCAGACAGATTTACAATAGAGGAACTTGTGAAGCAATATCAAAATATCCGGATATGTACAATAGATCTTTTTTCAGGTTTTACTGAATCAATGCTCAACGAAAAAGGTCCAGCAAATAGCAGTATGGTCTCCGTGGTGGCCCTTGGTTATATTATTGCGGGCCACGAATTACACCATATTGGTGTGATCAAGGACCGGTATTTGTGAAAAGGACCAGCTCTAAAAGCTCCATTTCAACCGAGTGTAAAGAACCCTCGAAAGTGACTTGAAATCACCTGCCATGTTCTCTCCATAAAATATCTGGCCGGTAATACTCAAATCCAGGTTGCTAAGCAGCGAAATTGTGACTGTTGGATTGATAAACAGTGATTTGTTCCCAGGAAATGACATTATTGCAAGGGCTCCTGTAATTAAGGGATGAAACGGGTATGTGCTTAGTAGAAAAGCGGAGTGCATATAGGGCGACAGATCTCTTGCTGTTAACTCACCAAAGTAGAAATCAATGAAACCACCGGATCCCAGGTCAAGAGCTCCATCGCTATTATACAAATAAGAAACATTGAAATAAAGGTTGTTTTTAAAAGAGTAATCATAAGAAAAAGTGCCTAAAAATGCATTATTTTTTGTATTTCCTGCAACAGGAATAAAATAGGTAAACTCACCTTTTAGACCACCACGTTTGATATTCCCTGCCCAGGCACCTCCAAAAGCCACATCTTTTTTAGCAAATCCTCCGATCACCTGAAAGTCGTAACCTCCTTTATTTATAGCCCATTTCGCAGCTCCTACCCAGCTTCCGAGGTTGTCAGCCAGGTTGGCAGCTACCTCGACACTACTCGCGAAGCCTGTAAATTTCTGGATGCGCAGTGCATCCGAACCAGGGCGTTCTTCGTAATCAAAATCAACATAAGAATAAGCGTTAAACAAATCATTTGGATTCCAAATCATACTTACCCCCCAATTAATCCGCTGCCTTCCCAGCCGAGCATTCCAATCATTGGACTGGTATTCCAGGTATACTCTGTCCACCATGGCATGCAACACATTATATTCATTGCTGACTACAGTCCACGACAGGTCGAAGAAATCTTCAGCTGCTCCAATCTGGTTTTCAAAACCCGGGATTATTTTCACATAGTCACCGGTGTACCATTGGGTGCGAAACTCGACAAACGCAGAAAATTTGTCATTTGGATACCATTTAAAATTCAAACGATTGTGAATAAGGTTCGTCCATAGTACACTATCGGATAGGGAAAAGTCCGTAATAACCATATCCTTCAAATAGCCACTCATCAGCAACTTCGGTTCTACATCCTGGCTGCGAGCATGTAAA
Organism: Bacteroidota bacterium; assembly: GCA_022571715.1. Lineage (GTDB taxonomy): Bacteria > Bacteroidota > Bacteroidia > Cytophagales > Cyclobacteriaceae > SZUA-230. Next base: position 7,294 of record JACZXH010000051.1, read on the forward strand.
AAGGACCCTAACAGTACACAAAGGACCAATAAGAATATTTTTACGCTCTTTGACATTAACTCTATTATTCTGTTACTACTGTTATTTTAGAGGAAATAATAAAATAAATGTGGAAATCCATCAATGATTAAATGCGGAAATGTTATTTATTGGTCATGCAGGCTAAATTCTTTTCCGAATAGCTATCGGTATTTATCTCCTAGTTCTTTTTTAATCTTTCAATAAATATTTCTTTCTCTGTCATCATTTTCTGCAAAAATTTATTCTATCATTTTATTCTTAGTAGTAAAACATTACTCTCTTATTTCGTCGGATTTAACCCTGCCATCTTCAAGGGTAATCACACGGCGGGCTTTGTCTATTACCCGCTGGTCATGGGTTGAAAATATAAACGTTTCTTTTTCTTCCCTGTTCATTACAGCCATTATGTCCAACAAATTTGATGTTGATACTGAGTCAAGATTTGCCGTAGGCTCATCGGCAAGAATGAAATTAGGTTTTGAAGCCAGTGCCCTTGCCACGGCTACCCTTTGCTGCTGGCCACCGGATAATTCGGAAGGACGTTGGTTGGCCTTTTCAGCTATACCCATCTGCTCCAGGAGATCCATAGACCGCTTTCTCCTCTTTTTCTTATCTACCTTTTGCAAGAGCATAATAAACTCTACGTTTTCCAATGTGGTGAGCACAGGTATGAGGTTATAGGCCTGAAAAACAAATCCTATATTATTTAAACGAAAATTAATCAGATCACTGTCTTTCATTTCTGTAATATCGATATTGGAAATTTCAACCCGGCCTGATGTGGGATGGTCCAATCCACCCAGGATATTCAACAGCGTTGTTTTTCCACAACCCGATGGCCCTACAATCGCTGTAAATTCCCCTTCCTGGATTTCAAATGAAACGCCATTGAGCGCATGCACAGGTACAGCCGTTTCCGTATAAACTTTCGTAATATTTTCTACTTTAATTACACTCATAACGGTTTATATTTAATTCCTTGAATCCTATATCCTTCATCTTCAGTCTTCAGTCTTATTATATTTTATGCAAAGCTTCTACCGGATTAAGTTTCACTGCTTTCCATGCCGGATATATAGCTCCAACAAACGCTGTAATCACTACCCCGATGGTTACCACGATATAGGCATCTGCATCAAGATATGGGTACAGGATTGAGGAGTAACCAAAAGCCGCAAGCCCCTCCGAATATTCGGTCAGGTCCACACCTACATTTTGATAATACCGAATGGTAAGCCACCCTGCAAACAAACCCACCGGTGCCCCTATGATAGACAAATAAATCGTCTCAACGAGGACCATCACAAATACCCGAAGTTTCGACATGCCAATAGCCATCAGCATTCCCAATTCACGCATACGTTCCAGAACGGCCATGAGCATGGTATTAACTATTCCAAATACCAGTGCCGTCATAATAATTACCAGCAAGATATATAGCATTTGGCCATACATCTCCTGCATAAAAGCAAGTTCCGGAGCAATTACACGCCACGATTCCGCCAGGTCTCCAGGATAAATTGCATTATATTTGTTTACTAACAATTCTTCGTCTATCCGGGAATCTGTAACAATTGCAATTTCATGTACATTATTGCCATTGGACAATACTTTGTTTAGGTCCTCTTGTCTCACGAATACATATTGTCCGTTGATCTTAATTGATGAACTTTTTACAATCCCTGCCACGCGAAAAGCTGCCGATGTGATATACCCGTTACCATCATTGAAGGTTAACACAATCTTTGTCCGTATTTTAACTTTCAGGTCTTCTGCAAGTTTTTTCCCTATTATAATTGGGTTTTTCTTTATTCCCTCAAAATAAGCCCCCTCGAAAATCAAGGAATCTAACTGTGTTACAATAGCTTCATGTTGCACATCAATACCCCGGATCTGCACACCGGAAGCATTACGTGAGGAAGCAATCATTCCATTTACAATGATACGTGTTGTAGCACCTTTCACTCCCGGCCAGTTACGCACCTCCTCTACTTTCTTATTCCCGTCAGGAATATAAAATTTAATATCGTAGTCATTTTTGAATTCCGGATTATGGATCTGCATGTTAGAAACATCATGGTTTATAATGTCTGCCATATACCCTACCATAAACCCATTCATGAAGCCTGTCCCAAATAAAAGTGCCCAAATACCCACAACAATGGCTCCCATTACCACCAGGCTGCGGCCACGGCTTCTCCAAACGTTTTTCCAGGCAATTTTCAGTATCATATTTTATTAATTAACGGTTTAATAATTATCCTCATGAAAACATCCCATTGTAATGTAACTACGAAGCTTTTTACGCCAGACATTTCTCCAGGCAAGCTCTATTAAATCGGTTCATTATATTGCTTCCCGCATTGCTTTTACGGGCTTTAGGTTTTGAATGATGATCAATGGATACAGACTCAGGATGAGCGCCATAATAAAAATGGCCCAGGCCTGGTTATAAAATAAGGAGGGTTGCAGCGAAAAGAAATAGGCGGCTTCCACTCCAAAATTTTCAATTGCAGTTGCGGCTTCCCCACTGATAAATATAGGATTATTATAGTAATAGATAAGTATTGGTAAACTTATTCCAACACCCATGATTACCCCTATTGATGTCATCATGACCATTTCTATAAAAATGATAAACTGCATTAAGATTCGTTTCATACCAACACTCATCATTACCCCAAACTCATACATTCGTTCGGCAGTCATCATCAAATAAGTACCGAACATCCCAAATCCTATCACGGAATACAATATCCATAACATAACTTTTCCACTAATGTTATCGATCTCAATCCCCTGAACAAGGTCAGGCATCAGGTCATACCAACCCATTACCTCAAGGGCAGTTGTATCTAGCTGCACACTGATATCGGCAACAATTATTTCCACATGATTGGCTTTGTCAACAACCAGGGCAATGCTTGTAAGTTGATTTTCAAGATTATAAAACCATTGCGCTTCTTTCAATGGAAGATAAACAGTTTGGTTGTTTTGGTCGGGAATCGGAAATTTCATAATCCCTTTCACCGGATAAATTCCTGCAGCATTTGCGCCATGATACCCCTGGCTTATTAGTATAATTGTATCACCGATACCCATTTTCAGGTATTCTGCAAGTCCCTGGGCAATCATCACGGATTTATCATCTTTACTTAAATAGGAGCCTTCTACCAGTTTGTCCTTTACCCGAGTGAGTTGATCTTCTTTCTCAGGTGCTATGCCCAGCACAAAGGCCCCTTTAGTTTTAGTCCCAAAGGCAGCCAGGGCGAAGGATTCGACACGAGGCACTGCCACTTCCACACCAGGTGTATTTTCAATTTTTGATATCAGTGATTTGTTGTATTCGAAACTATTGTCGATGGTTTTATCGTCCCAAAAACCATTTTTATGTACCTGTATGTATCCGGTATAAAACCGTGCAGCATTTTCGATCATTCGTTCGTAGGACCCAAGCTGCATCGACCGCATAATACAGGCAAGAAAAACTGCAAAAGTGATCGAGCCAATGGTAATAAAGCTTCTCCGTTTATTTCGCCAAATATTTCGCCAGGCTAATGTTAAGTACATGTTATTGTTTTTTTACTTATAATCACGGTTGTTACTAATGAGCTTCTAGCTTCAAGCTATATGCTTTGAGCTACTTTTTTAATAAGACTTATTATCATTTTTTGTTCATTATCAATTAGCAGCAGAAATTTATCAAGATCTTCAATTTTCTCCTGAGTATTTTATTCATTATTATCACCTGCGATTCTATTTCAAAAGAGGAGCCAAGAGCAATTTCTAAATAACGCTTGTAGTCTAAATTGTTCATTCTTGATATATTTATATTGTACTCGAATCTAATCACTCGCAACACGAAGTTTTACTACCGCACTCTCTTCATATTCTGAATTGAAAAAAAGTTAGAATTTATATCAATATCAAATTCCATTGATTTGTAGATTATTTCTGTTTTCTGGTCAGGATTATCAGCTGGAATAATTTCAAGACGGGTTGGAATTATTCTTCCTCCCATTTCTTTTATATCCGATAATATCATGGTATTAACGAGAAAATTGTCTTCATCATAATATCGGAATAGCAATTGCAAATAATCATCTTTTGTAATATACGCCTCTATTTTTCCCCACACAACGGCAGCATCTTCATGGGGAATTAATACTATTTTCCATGCATCCCTGCCATTAATTGTGGTGTCACCTTCCAGTGTATGAGAGTAATCCCGCACGATGGACGACTCTTTTACCAGGTCATCATTCGTAAAATCAGAACCCATCCATGATTGCATCATCATTGAAGGGGGAAGCTTAATGACACGGTCAATAGAAGGCTGCCAGTTCCATATCTCACTTTTTCTTTTAAGAAATGCTGACCCTTTGTCGCGGGCCGGGCTGGTAATAAGCATCAAGCTATATTCTTTGTCCAATGCCCATCCCTTTATACCTATTTCCCTCGTCCAATCGGGGCGCACAATTCGCATTATCATATTCGTTTTTGAAGAAGTGCCTTGCATTTTTTTGTCTGCCTTGTCGATAATCTCTAGTGCTGTTTGCCCGTATACAACAGCAGCGAAAAACAGCAAAACAAAAATGGACATCAATGATTTAATCCAATTTTTCATGTTTACAATATTTATTAATTAAATAGTCTTCTACTTCATCAAGAGGGTACTCATTGCTGATTACAATGTAATGCATCCCAATTCCGTCAAACATGGCAGCAAGCAGTTTGGCTTCACCTTTTGGATTTTCAATACCAATCTGATCAAGCAATTGCTCCAGCAATTCATAATAAACAATTAATTTTTCAAGAGCCATATCGTGAATAAATTCATACATATCTTTCTGCAATGAAAGCGATGCAATCATTTTCCAAATACCACTTCGCTCTCTCAATTCAAGGAAAAAAACCCTGAAAATATTTTCAAGGAATTTTCTCGGATCTTCGTCGACAACTTTGGTCATCATTTCAGCTTCTACAGTGCTGAAACTATCCATCAACCCTTTCAGTAGGTCAAGTTTGCTATCGAAATAGTTGTAAATCAAGCCTTTGGATATCTCTGCTTTTTTTGCAATCTGGCTGATGGAGGTGGCTTCATATCCTTTGCTGGCAAATAATTCAAGGCTGGCATCATATATTTTTCTGATGCTTTTTTCCCGCATTTCTTCAATCTGACTTTTACTTCTCGGACTCATGTTTTTACGTTGACTGACCGTTCGGTCAATGTAAATATACGCGAACGATTTGAAAATGTTTTAATTTTTACATATTTTTTTACAGCATATAGATATAAGAAGTTGACCGCATCCAATCAATTATTAAAATCTTAACTATCTAACATTCACTGTATTATTTTTTATAATAAAATTGTTTTGTATATTTCTTATCTGAACAGAATTATGAAAAAAATGGAACTCACCTTAATTGAAGATTTTCTGCTAATATCACTCGATGATGAAAAAGGAAGTTTTATCCTAGATACAACTTACGTTAATAACGGACTGGCAGGCGCTGTTATGCTTGAGCTAGCATTAAACGGAAAAATCGAATTACGTGATAACTTTATCCATTTAAAAAATGGTGATCCGATAGACGACCTGATTCTAGATCAAACCATACAGGCTATTAAAAATGAGAAAAAAGACAAGAAAGTAGGTTTCTGGATAGGCGCACTAAATGCCAATGCTTCTGATATTAAGAATGTAACGCTCAAAAAATTGACCGATAAAGGTATAATAAGTAAACAAAAAGGGAAAACGCTATGGGTATTTTCATATAATAAATATCCCACCAAAGATGCATTACCTGAAAATGAAGTTAGATCCAGACTCAATAATATTGTTCTGAATAAAATGGAGCCTACTCCCAAATGTCTCATGCTGCTAAATCTCATTGACGTTTGTGAATTAAGTTTTGAAGTTTATCGAACAAAAGACGTGCGTAAAGCGGCAAAAAATAAAATAAGGGAACTAACCAAAAGTAGCAGTGATATAACTGATCAAACGACTTTGGAAGTACAAACTGCGATTATTGCGGCTACAATGTCCGCTGTAATTGCATCCACGACGGCATCCACCTAAGTTCTCAATGCGTTGTCATTACTCGCCAAATTAACAATATTTTCATTTGTTACTATAGCTTTACAACATGCAGGCTGCTACATACCAAACATTTTCGGGACCCATTACTATAAAAGATGTTAGTGATCCTGTTGCTTCTCCAAATGGGGTTATAATTGAAGTAAAAGCCACAGGTATATGCAGAAGCGACTGGTATGGATGGAAAGGCTACGATTCCGATATCACCCTGCCCCATGTGCCAGGACACGAACTGGCAGGTATCGTGAGTGTCATAGGTGAAAATGTGAAAAACTGGAAGCAGGGCGATCGTGTTACTCTTCCGTTTGTTTGCGGATGCGGGATGTGTGACCAGTGTATTTCCGGGAATCAGCAGGTTTGTGATAATCAGTTTCAGCCAGGATTCACTCACTGGGGCTCGTTTGCTGAATATGTCGCTATCGAATATGCAAACGTCAATCTCGTGCGGTTACCAGACGACATGGACTATGAAACAGCTGCCAGCCTGGGATGCAGGTTTGCCACATCATTCAGGGCAATTGTGCATCAGGGTAAAGTAGCCAAAGGACAATGGGTCGCCGTGTACGGGTGTGGAGGCGCTGGGTTGTCGGCTATCATGATTGCCAGTGCAATGGGAGCTTATGTAGTTGGCGTGGACATTTCGGAGGAGACCTTGACTTTGGCTAAAAAGGTAGGATCAGATGTCATCATCAACGCAACAAACACAGACGATATTCCTGAAGCAATCAGAGAAGTGTCGAATGGCGGCGTACATGTATCTATCGATGCGCTTGGTTCGGTTGAAACCTGTCGTAATTCTGTTCTCAGCCTCCGGAAAAGAGGCAAGCATATTCAGGTGGGACTGCTCGCAGGCAAGGCACCTGAAATTCCTATGGATGACGTTGTTGCTAACGAGCTGGAGCTAATCGGATGCCACGGCATACAGGCGCATGCCTATCCACAGATATTCGAAATGATTGAAAACGGCAGGCTGCGTCCCGAAGACCTTATTTCAGGAAGAGTTTCGCTTCGGGAGGGTGTGAAGATTCTTGAAAACATGGATTCCTACAACACAATGGGATTTGTGGTCATTAATGAATTCGGGTAACATGTACTTGCGTTGTATTGGATTTTTTGAGCAGAAATGACCGTTTGAACATCGTTATGGATCTGCACAAACATTTCATTTTGAAAAAATGACCAGTTTCCAACGGAACGCCCAGTGCCAGGTGATCTTATAATGGCTAATCCCAGCATTTTTCAGGATATGTTTCCATTCATTTTTTGAAAATGATCTGCGTACAGATACAGGACCGTCATTTTTGACCATTCCAGATTTCGAAAAGTAGTGTGTCAGCAAACCTATGGAGTAGTAGGCCAACCAGTGTCGGTGCAGATCGTTGATCACAATACCAATTGATGCCTGCATATTCCATTGTCGTAAAAGAAACGATAATTGGTCATCTGTAAAATGGTGTGTAAATAAGGTGGCCAGAATGATATCCGCCTTTTCACGCGCCAGATCAGGGTCAAAAATATTTTTTACCTCAAAACGGATATCCGTATTATTTTCATGCCGGGCTTTTGCAATCCTAATGATATTCGGATTTGCATCAATACCTGTAAGTTGTGCGGTGATACCTTTATTGTTTGCCCATTTGCTTATCATTTCCAGCATGTCGCCACGGCCGCAACCTAAATCATACACCCTTAGGCGCGTTATTGAAGGCACGGTATCAACCAATTCACTGATACCAGACATGGTAAGTTGATTTCCGCCAAGTAATTTATTGATCACCTCCAACTCATGGAGGGTCTGTTCCACCTCTTCTCCTTTGCATTGCAGGTTGTCCATCTGCTCTGCTTCATTAGATCTTTGAGATAAGTCAATCATGATGCAACTATTTTCAGCATCATATTTTCAAGCGTAAGACCAGGGCCAAATGCCATACAAAATACATCTTCATTATGATTGCCCGATGTAAGTACCTTCATGATTTCCAAAAGTACAAAGAGGATTGTAGGTGATGACATATTGCCGTAGTTTTTGAGAACGGAATACGCATATCTGTTTTTCTCTTTGGGGATATTTAGTGCAATTTCCACAGATTTAAGAATCTTTTTACCTCCCGGATGAATGGCAAAAAACGCTATATCTGAAATGGCATTTAACTCAGGGAAGTTATTAAGTAACCTGGATGTAATTTTACCAAGACCTTTCTGGATGACTGCCGGCACATAATTAGAAAGCTTCATTTCGAAGCCTGAGTCCCCTACTGACCAGGCCATATCATTTTTGCCTTCGGTCAATATTTCAGATAAAAAGCCACTTAATGCAAAAGATATGGAACCAGCACTGCTGCTTTCCAGTAACAAAGCAGCGGCGCCGTCGCCAAACAATGCATTGGCAAGCAAATTATCTTCTTTGTCCTCTTTTTGAAAATGTAGTGAGCAAAGTTCAACACATACAATCAACACTTTTGCTCCGGTTTCCGATCTTATGATAGCGTCACCAATTCGAAGTGCAGTGATGGCTGCATAGCATCCCATATAATTTATAGCCGTCCGGGAGATACCCGAATCAAGTCCGAGTTTGTCCACAATATCAATGTCAATCCCGGGTGCATAAAATCCTGTGCAACTAACGGTGATCAAATGTGTGACATCTTTATTTGATACAGTTCTATTAAATTTAAAACAATGGTGAATGGCTTCAATGGCAAGTTTTATGGCTTCTTCCTGGTAAACTTCCATACGTTTCCGGGTACTTGGAAACGGTTCGAGCAGGTCATTATTTGGGAAAAAACTAAAAGTACCGACCATTTTCCCATAATCTTCAAGCACGGTGTACCGGTGACGAATTCCAGTAGCACGATACAGCGCTTCCATTTTCACTTCACTGCCGTTTACATGGTCAAGGTGCGACATAAAGTGTATTATATCTCGTTGAGTAAATTTATTCGCTGGGTTTGATGTTCCTATTGCGGTTATAAAACTGGTCATGGTTGGGATGTAAAATTTTACGCTATTTTCTCAATTTACTTAATTTACTTTAAATTAACGAAAAAAAATAATGATCAGCCGGTCCACTCTATTACATCTCCGGATTCCTTTTTCTCTTTTTCTGTTGCCGGTATATCTTTATGCTCTTAGTATATCTAATACGCCCGTCTGGCAAAATGTTCTTTATGTGTTTTTTATCGTGCATTTTCTTCTTTATCCCGCCAGTAACGGATACAACAGCTACTTCGACAAAGATGAAAAAAGCATTGGCGGACTCCGGAATCCACCGGTAGTGACAAAGGATTTATACTACGTTTCCATTTTACTTGATGTTATTGCGATTGCGTTAGGCCTGGTTATTAATATATGGTTTGCCCTGATGTTACTTATATACGGTTTGATATCAAAAGCATACAGCCATCCAACAGTACGCATAAAAAAATATCCAGTACTAAGCTGGCTGACAGCAGGGTTTTTTCAGGGTTTCTTTACATTTATGATGTGTTTCCTGGCAATGAATAACACGGAATTGGATATTTTCAAACAGCAGGAAATTATGATACCTGCTTTTTTAAGCTCGGTAATGCTTTGGGGCTCTTATCCGATGACGCAGATATATCAGCATAAAGAGGATGCCGGAAGGGGCGACATTACGTTAAGTCTGAAACTCGGAATTCCAGGAACATTTTATTTTACAGGGGGCTTCTTTATATTGGCCACAGTGGCATTTATGCTTTTCTACTTTACATTCTTTAAATCAGTGGATGCGTACACTTTTTTATTTTTCACCACCCCGATGGTACTATACTTTTTCAGATGGTATCTGCGTGTTCGTAAAGACCAATCAAAAGCAGATTTCGCCAATTCCATGGGATTAAATTTAATTTCCTCTCTTTGCCTGAGCCTGTTTTTTATATGGATGACCATTAAATATGCATCTCTTTGAGTATATAAGAATGGAAGGTGCACAGTAAGCCTAAATACATTACTAACCGCCATCGTTCCATGGAGGCAGGATCACCCTGTGTGTGGTCTGCTGTAATCTGCATATCCATTTAAATTGATGTAAAAAAATAATGCTTGCATACACTTTACACCTCCATGTTGATAGGAGTAGCAGCTAATTGTTTGTGGTTCCCGGTACCAGGCTTATTCCTTACCCGACTGAAGTTTGGGGTTATTCCTGTGTCTTTCTTTATCCCTGATAGTTTTCTTTTCGAAGTTGTTTTCCAGCGCATGTGTCATGTCAACCCCGGTTTGATTTGCGATACATAACAGCACCCACAGCACATCCGCCAGTTCATCGGCCAGATTCGCGTTTTTTTCACCTTCTTTAAAAGATTGTTCGCCATATGTTCTGGCCATTATCCGTGCCACTTCTCCTACTTCTTCAGTCAGAATGGTCATATTGGTTAATTCGTTGAAATACTTCACCCCGGTTGTATTGATCCAGTCGTCAACCTGCTTCTGGGCTTCTTCTATAGTCATGTTTGTGTTATTTTCTGTTTTTGGTATCTATCAAAATGGTCACCGGCCCGTCGTTTACAAGTTTCACTTTCATGTCAGCGCCAAACTCTCCTGAAAGCACCCTGCCGCCATTTTCTTCCGCAATGGTTTTCAGGAATTTTTTATAAAGCGGTATAGCAATATTGGGTTTTGCAGCATTAATGTATGATGGCCGGTTTCCTTTCCGGGTGCTTGCAAGCAGCGTAAACTGGCTGATAGTCAGTATTTCACCCTCAATATCGCGGCAACTGATATTCATCACTCCATTATCGTCATTGAAAATCCGAAGGTTCACGATCTTTTTCGAAAGCCAGCTTAGATCGGACTCGTTATCTGCCTCTTCTATACCCAGTAATATCACGAGGCCAGATCCGATCACAGCTTTTATTTCTCCGTCAATAGTTACGGACGCTTCGGTAGTTCGTTGTATTACCGCAATCATATTTAAATACCTGTTTAATGAACTATCCCGAGGTAGAACCTCGAGGTATTCGTTAGATTAAAAATTAACAATTTCTTGCGACTCAATGATTTTCATACCTGATTCATCATCTTTGGCATAAAATACCATAGCTCTGGCAATGCTTTCGGCTTGCACTCCACGATATTTCTTTAATGGACCAACCAGCAAAAATTGAAAAATACGTACAATAAATTTGCTTATTTCCTCCCCCATCCGGCGTTCATTCCGGTTACCAAGTATAAGTGAAGGACGAAATATACCATATGAGCTGAAATTCAGCCTCGCCACCGATTCTTCGATATCGCCCTTTGTACGACTATAGAAAATCATGGAGTTTTTATCAGCTCCCAGCGATGAAATAAGCAGAAAATAGCTTGCTCCCTGGTGTTTGGTAACCCGGGCAAGCTTGAGCGGATATTGGTAGTCCACTTTTCTAAAAGCTTCACGGCTGCCGGCTTTTTTCATGGTAGTGCCCAGGCAGCAGTATATGTGGTCAGCACATAGTTCATTTTGAACATCATCCAACTGATCAAAACTTACAACGATCTCTTTAAGTCTGGGGTGCGATTTTTTCAGGGACTTCCGGGTAAGTACAATGACTGATCTGTAAGTACGGTCGCTTAAAAGCAGGTTAAGCAGGCAACTGCCTACCAATCCGCTGGCGCCGGCAATTATGGCAATCTTGTCGTCTATAGCGGTCATCGGTAAATTCTATTAGCTCCCATTCTCCTCCCACCAGACAAAAGTATTTATATCGTCCTGTAAATGATTATAAACCCAAAGTAGCAGGGAGAAGTCATCGATGTAGCCAGTGACGGGAATAAAATCGGGCATCAGATCAAGAGGCATCAGAAAATAGATAAGTACGGCGGTTAGTAAAATGATGGATTTCCAGGGTATCAGCTTGTATTTGCCAACTGCATAAGCTCTTACCATCCGTAAAATCACTTTCAGTTTAGTGCGAATACCTTTGAACTCAAAGTTGTTCGTGCTAATTTTTCTTGCCACACCCAATAAAAGCCGGATCAGCTTTTGCTTGTCCCTGAAAATATATTTTGCTCTATTTTTAGCTATATTAAAATAACGGTTATCCATGATGTATTATCTACAGAAAACTAAAAAGAATTCCTGATTTCGTCTTTTACTTCGTGCAATGCCAGCGTAATCGGATCTACCTCCTTCGCGATCACTTCTTCAAACAACTTTTTGGCCAGGTCAAGACTGGTGTTTTTTTCATTCATTTTTTCCGATGCCTTATTAATTGAAATGATCAGATCTTCTTTTGCATTTTTTACCAGTTCCCATACTTCTTCACTCATATATACCTGCTGCGATACATTATGGTTATATTCTTCACGTATTTCTCTCAACATAATCTGCTGAAATTCTTTTGCAGTCATTTTGCCCTGGTTAAGTCTTGTAGCAAGATTATTGGGAGATATACGTTCAAGAAACAACACAATTCTTTCGTACGCTTGCAACCTGATCGGAAGCACTACCTCTATATTCTTTTCTTTTATTTCAAGTCTGGATTTTTCAAGTTCCTTATTTAAAAATGCTCTTACAATAAGATACATTGCATACAAAACCAGAGCAGCCGGAACAAGTATTTTAATAAAATCGATTAGTACTTCCATATAAAATAGACATTGTTTTAATTCGTGTACTCCAAATTTAACCTGAAATAATTAATATTTTCCAGGCTTTATAGCTGAGCAGGTGCAATTTTCACTAAATTTATTACTCATATCGAAAAAATAATCCGTTACAAAACGATTCACAAGGGTTAAAATGCTTGATATTAATCTCATAATCAGTAAATTAAGATATTTTATTCTTAATCATACCTTCAAGTCATTACTATGTCATGTTAAATAAATATTTTTACAGGCGGATTTGATTTACTGTTAACATGTCAGAAACATTTATGCCAATCCAGATTACCGAAAAGGCGTTGGAAGAAGTCAGGAATATTATGAATTCCAAAGAAATTCCGGATGACTACGGCTTACGAATTGGTATAAGGGGCACTGGTTGCGGAGGGGCCTCGCATATGCTTGGATTTGATCACAAAAAAGACAACGACATGGTGTATTTACGCGAAGGCATATCCATTTATATTGAAAAGAAAGATGTCATTTATCTTGTCGGGATTAAACTTGACTATGTACATGAAGAATCGTCCAGCGGGTTTATGTTTGCAAAGATTCAGGATTAATAATTTTCTTTGTTTCGCCTCATTACAATTTATCCCTATTTCCAGAAAAGTCGTTTGACCCTTTTTTGAACAAAGTTGAGCATAGTCACCCATTTTGAATATGTATAAGAATTATTGTATTATTGAGATAACATTGGCGGAATTAATGCGGGTTCCATATAGAATTATTGCCATAGCGAATAATTATGATTATGCAGGAAGCCGTAGTATTGTCATCAGGGAAAGTATATTTAAGAAAATTCCGTTATAGTGAGGTAGACTTGCTTCACAGTATTGCATCTGATCCGGATGTAATAAAGTTTTGCGGAGGCTCTCTGTCGATTCAGGAAAACAAAAATAATCTTCACCGGATCATATCATCTTACAAGTCTAATACAGGTTTATGGGCGTTCATTCACCGGCCTACGATGGAATTTGCCGGATATGCGGGACTAGTTTATGAAAATTCGAATATACCGGAATTTAAGGTGGCAATACTTGAAAAATTCCGGCGAAACGGACTTGCCAGCGAAGCTTTGAAATTGTGCATGGATCATGCAGAAAAAAATTTGCATCCTGGTATTATTGAAGCATATGTCCATTCAGAAAACAAGCCCGCAAAAAATATGATCCGCAAAGCAGGTTTTAAATTCACCAGGAATATTTTTTTAAAAGGAAAAGCACATGAAATTTATGTCTTTGCCCTGGTGACGGCCTAATTTAATATAGCCTCTTTTTGCTGCGCAACAAGTGATCGATTCCAAATTTACCAGAACCGGTAAGAAAGAAAAAAACAAAGATTGCAAGGTATAATAATGCTATTTCTTTAGTGGTAAATGGATCGTCGGCGTGTCGGATAAATGCAGCTACAAACATGGTCGAAGACAAAAAAAATGCGGAAGGGCGTGTTGCCAGACCCACCGCCAGCAGTAATCCGCAACCAAACTCTGATATTCCCGCTGCCCAGGCAAATATTACCGGAAACGGGAAACCTAGTTCACGGGTGGCGTCAATAAATCGATCTGAAACAGGTATTTTATTTATACCATGAACGAGAGATATACTTAGCCCGGTAAATATTCGTAATAATGCAAGCCCGATATTTAAAAAGAATGACTTGATTACTTCTCCGGAAAAGATAAAATTTAACATAATAATAGATGGTAAGTAATGTCAATGCGGAAGCAAATATATAAACTGGCCGATAATCTATATTGTATCACAAACAAAATAATAACTGTTGAGATTTTTTACGATCCTTACAAAGCGTATATTGTAAAAACCTAACTGGAAAACCAAGGGATAGCCGATGGAAATGTGTTCCCCACCCACTCATTTTTCAGCAATGAAGGCGGAATAAAACTACGGTAAAGGTGGATGACTGCCAGAAAACTTTTGAAATAATCAGTAAAGCAAGATTATGATAATAAGATGCATATACATAATGAGCCTGGTTTGGTTTGTATTTGCAGGTTGGCTAAGCGGTAATGCTCAGGATTTGTTCGACAAAGACTATATTCATACTTCAAAAGGTACGCTTGAAATAACTTTTATCGGTCATGCTTCGCTCATGTTCTTTATTGATGATTATATCATTTATTTTGATCCTACTCATAATTTGGCTGATTATAAAAATCTGCCCAAAGCCAATATGATCCTGATCACCCACCATCATTCTGACCATTGTGATCCGATAGCGATATCTGAACTCCGCAAAGAGGATACAAAAATAATAACAACAAAAAAAGGCCATGAACGGTTGAATAAAGGGATGATTGTACATAATGATCAGACACTGAATCTTGATGGATTTCTCATTGAAGTGGTGCCTGCATATAATATTGTACATAAAAAAAGAAATGGGGAGTTATATCATCCGAAAGGTGAGGGAAATGGATATGTGATTACTATCGGTGATAAGCGGATTTATATTGCCGGCGATACAGAGAATGTACCTGAAATGAAAAAGCTGAAGTATATTGACATTGCTTTTTTACCAATGAACGAGCCTTATACCATGACGCCAGAGATGGTTGCTGACGGTATAAGAGGATTTAAACCTAAGATTGTATATCCCTATCATCACAGCGGTACAAACGTGAAAAAACTTGTTGAACTGCTTGGAACCGGTAACGAAACTGAATTAAGATTGCGAAGAATGTATTAATACGCTCACCTGCTTGTTCAGATTGTAACATTATTGACGCACAAGTCATATAGCCAATGGTTTAAAAGGTAAGGTTCAAGGATCAATATTCGTATCTTTTACACCTCTTTATCACTTAACTGGTATCATTGGAATTACCAGCTTAACATTATCCCAAATGATTAGCATATGTACACCGTTTCCCTGCACTCCTTCAAAATAAATGGTCAGTTGTTCGGTGATTTCTTTCGTTTTTTCAACTTTTATTTCGATGCTAAAAACATCCTTGTTATAATCAGGTGGAGACGCACCCCAACGGTCTGATTCGATATTGAAACCAATGGTCCACACAGATTCTCCGGGGATGGCGTAAAGCGAATAGCTTCCGGCATCCAGTATATTACCTGAAATTGAAATCGGCCTGTTAACCGTAAGTTTAGTAGCCTGATTTGCACCAATACGCCAGTATTTCCCGTAGGGCTGTAACGCTTCGTCACTTTGTGCGAAGATAATCCGATCTTTTTTGTAAGGCCTGCAGTATTGCAATGTGATAGCAAGATCACCCTTCTGATATAAGGCGGTATCTGTCGGGCTATGTTGCCGCGTAGCATAAAAAAATATGTAGGAATAGTAGGCTACTACCAGGATAATTATAAGCGCCATTCCGAATAATATTTTCTTTGCCATTTTTATTTTGTTTTTTTGAGTTCTGAAAATACGAATATAGCAGTATGCTCAACAACGAACTAAAATTTAAAGCATTTAATAAGATCACCAAGAAGGTGTACCGCTCGGGCGGACTTTCATTTTCAACCGAACGACATTCTTTTATTTTGTTTACGGATAAGAAAGAGGTAGGCGACTACAAGGATGAAGATGTGGAAATTATGCAGTACATCGGCCAGCGTGATATGAACAACGCCGAACTGTATCAACGCGATATCATTGAAATGGACGGTAAACGCTACATCATTGTATGGGATAACAACCGGGGTGGCTGGTCCATTACCGATGTGGAGCGCCGAATCACCATGAAGCCGTTTGGCAGAAGTGATGCAAATCAATCGAAGATGATCGGAAATGAATTTGAAACACCCGAATTGTTAAACCCCTCTACTGAAATCTGAGGGTATTGCAAATACCGGGTCAAGCGGTCTGCTCCCGCGTAGTACATCAGCAGCCATTTCACCAACTACCGGACCGTGCTTGAAACCATGGCCAGAGCCACCTCCTAGCAACAATACATTGCCGGCATCGGGATGCACGTCAATAATAAAATTCCCGTCGGGCGTATTCGCATATTGGCATATTCGTGATTCCACCAGCGGCGCTCCGGCAAGTTTTGGAAATCGTTTTGCAAGAAATCTCTGAACCGTTTCTACATTTTTGTGGTCAGCCCTCCGGTCCATGGTGGTAGGATCGATTTCTTTACCACGTTTGTCGTATGCTATTTTGAATCCCCGGTAATCGTTTCCAGGAATGCCGTAAAAAAATTCGCCGGATTCCCGGTTGATCCAGGGTGGTAATTGTTCGAATTGGGCGACATACCTTGGAGGAATACCGAAATAGTGCACTTCCTGGCGGGTGACGGAAATAAAATGGGAGAACAACTCCGGAAAAAGCTGTTTAAGCCATGGCCCACATGCAAAAACATACCCATCCGCTGACAGCCTCCTGTCGTTTACATAAATATCCGTCATGTTACCATTTCTTAAGGTGCCCGGTTTCACCTGGCCCTGCCGGTAAGTTCCCCCTTCCTTGATGAACAGCGTTCTTATTGCATCACAGGCTTTTCTTGCCTCGAGGTACCCGGCTTGTTTTTCAATAACCAGATTATCCAGCCCTTCCATATTTATGGCCGGATATTGTAATTTTGCTTGTCCGGCAGTCAGCAGCTCAAAGGAATGGTTGTGTTCTTCCATCACGGTCAACATCTGATCCATGATTTCCACTCCTTTCGTATCAAACATCCAGAGTATTCCCGTATGATGCATCAACAGGGTTCCAGTGTCTTTTTCGAGTTTCTTCCAGCTATCCCATGCACGTAATGTCATTTCAAAATAGCGACGGTTATCACCATACATGGCCCGGATCAACCGTGTCTCGCCTCCAGAACTTGAAAGTGAATTTCCCGGGCCCCAACTATCAAAAAGGGTAACGTTAAATCCATTTCTCAGCAGGAGAAGTGCAGTCCATCCTCCGAACGCACCCGCGCCCACCACTACTATTTTTGATCCTGAAGGCAATGATTCAAAAGTTTTAGGTTTTCCGGGTCCTGCCCTTTCTAATGGTGAGAATGTTGACAGATCTGATTTGACCATATTTCATCAACTTTTTTTATAAGAAAACAATCAACCCAACGGCCTTTAACTTATTATAAAATTACATTGAAAAGAAGCAAATTTTGCTTTTAACAGCATTGAATCCTGCCAGCAACTTTCACAGATGATTCATTAAATTATATTTAGGATAACGCTGTTACTGCCCATTGGAAGAAGTTGAAATCGTAAAAGTATTACAAAAAACCTACCGTTTTGCTCAAATGTTTTAAATCACCAATGGCCGTGTGAGTACGTAAAGTCACATACACTTTCTTTATGAAACATATATGAGTGTTTAAATGTACCTCACTGCATTGTTTATACAATAGGATTAACTATAACCTGTTTCGGAAGTAGATGAGCGAAATTCACTAAAATAAATGCAACAAAAAGCCCGGACTGGTTTCAGCCCGGGCTTTCAATAAATTTCTGTCTTATTATTCCCCGCCGCTTTCTTCTTCCTTTTTGAACACACCCGACATAAACCATGCTCCGCCGGTCAGAGCAACGTCTTTAAGAATCTGGCCCATTGCCATTTCATCACCACCTATCACACTCTTCAGATGTACCGTTAATGCTGTCAGAATAAAGAATACACCAAGCAGCAAAGTGGCTAGTGCTGCTTTTTTATTAATCAAAATACTTACAGCTGCTGCAATAAGGCAGGCGCCGGTAATGTAAACAGTGATAGCGCCTCCAAACGGTGCCATACCAGCCATTCCCTCTGCATCCATAAAGTGGAATAAGCCAAATACAGCCATTGGGACTGCAAAAAGAATACGTGCAATCAATCCGGTTAATAAATTCATAGTTTCATTTTTTTATTGTTCAAACATCAATTTGACTAAAATTGTTCCATCTTCAAAACAATATTTAAAAAAAAATCAATTTCCGTAATTTAATTTCATAAAAACAACATTAAATTGATTTTTTCGGAGTCATTATTACAATTCGTATGAAACAAAATGTAAAAGTTGCCCTTATCCAAACTTCATCGGTAATGTTTGATCGGGAAGGAACACTGGAAAAAGTCAGGAAGAAAGTAAAAGAAACAAGTACATTTTCACCCGACCTTATTATGTTCCCGGAAGCATTTGTGCCGGCATACCCAGATGGCTTAACATTCGGCGCTCCTGTTGGCAGCCGGTCTGAAGAAGGCCGCGAGCTATGGCTCCGATACTGGAAAAATTCAGTGGAAATTCCCGGCCCGGATGTGGACCTACTTTCGGAAATAGCACGAATGTCCGGAACGTTTCTGGCCATTGGTGTAATTGAAAAAGAAAATATTGGAAAAGGTTCACTGTACTGTACATTACTTTATTTTGGACCTGACGGGAAACTACTGGGTAAGCACCGGAAAATCAAGCCTACGGCTGCCGAACGGATTATCTGGGCAGAAGGTGATGGCAGCACGCTTACCACCCTTCGTACGGAAATCGGTATTATAGGCGGGCTGATTTGCTGGGAGAATTATATGCCATTGGCACGTTTTGCCATGTATCAAAAAGGTGTAAATATTTACCTGGCTCCCACCGCCGATCAGCGCGATACCTGGCAAGCCACCATGCGGCATATCGCATGCGAAGGCCGGTGTTTTGTGTTGGGTTGCAACCAGTATATCACCAAAGATATGTATCCACTTGATCTGCCTGGCATTGAAGATCTTGACCGGCAACCTGACGTACTGAGCCGTGGCGGTAGTGTGGTAGTTGATCCGTTCGGAAAGGCCATCGCAGGCCCGCTCTTTGATGAGGAAGGAATTATCTATGCTGAACTCGACATGGATGTGTTGATCAAAGCAAAAATGGACTTCGATCCGATCGGGCATTATAATCGCCCTGATATATTTAAATATAAGGCTAGAAAACAACCGCCGACCATTGATTGTATCAGTTAATGAATTAGTAACCTGCCACTTTTCTTGCCTTTTACTGAATTTCCGTCATTAATAATCAGCTCGCCATTTAAAAATACAAACCGGAATCCCGTCGCTGTTAGGTGGGGGTTGTCGTAGGTTGCGTTATCATTAACTAAACCCGGATCAAACAGTACGAGGTCGGCTTTATACCCTGCTTTAATAAGTCCACGGTCCTTAAGTCCAAGTATTCCGGCGGGCAGTCCGGTCATTTTATAAACTGCCTGTTGCAACGAAAACAGGGAATCTTCCCTGACATATTTGCGGATGGTCTTTGCAAATGAGCCAAATCCCCGCGGATGATTCATTGTCGAGCTTCCATCTGAAGCAATGGCTATAAACGGATCTTTCATTAATTCGGCCTGGAGTGCCTCATCCATTATGAAGTAAGCGGCTGAAGCTCCGTCAGGTCCGATATCGTCAATCAGCAGATCAGTAAAAGACACAGAATGCACTTTGGCCGCATCGGCCAGCGTCATTCCTTTCCATGGGCCGGTGCCGAGTAAGGTGGCTCCGGGTCCGTTACGCTGCATCACCTTGTTAATCAGATATTCTTCCAGTTCTTTACGGCGGCTTGCCTTCACCTTACCATAGTTATTTGGTGCTTTGGCCCATTCGGGAAATACAATGCCGATACCAGTGTAGCTGGCAGTGTAAGGATAAATATCTGCAGTGATGGTGATCCCTGATTGACGAGCTGAATCAATCAATGAAAGAATTTCTTGCGCCCTTCGTGCTCCTTTGCCATAAACAACTTTTATATGCGAGACATGCACCGGACAAAACTTACCCAGGTTAATTAATTCCTTCAACGAAGTTTCAATCACATCGTCGTCTTCATTCCGGATATGGCTCATAATGATTTTTTCGTGTTCGCTCACTACCAAAGCAAGCGCCTCAAGTTCTTCGTTGCAGGCCAGTCCGCCAGGCGAATATTCCAGCCCAGTGGTAAGTCCGAAGTAACCAAGGTCCAGTGCGTTGCTTAACAGGTCCTGCATTGCTTCAATTTGACGTGGAACCGGAAATTCCGTATAACCGGTTCCTGATAATTTCCTTATGGTGGAGTGGCCGATAAAAGGCACTACATTTACCGAAAGTGCGTCCGAGGTAATGCGCCTCATCCAGCCTGTGACGTCTTCCGCGCTGAAGCCGTCCATCCCAAGACAGATGGTGGTCACTCCCTGGGTTATAAAATTTACGAAATCACTGTCTTCCCCGAACGGATCACCGTGGGCATGCAGGTCAATAAATCCAGGGGCCAACGCCAGGCCTGTAGCATCAATTATTAATGCAGGCTCGGGTCCGTTGTATGTTCCGATGAGGGCAATCTGGTCATGGTTGATAAGTACATCGGCCTGAAAAGGTTCACTACCCGAACCATCAAATATCCGGGCATTTTTTATTAATACACCTGTGTTTGCCGCTTCACTGGAGTCATTGGTGCAACCGGCAGTCAGCAACAATAGGGATAACAAGAAAAAATAACGCATATCGGGTTGATTACCGGAGTTAAAAAGTTGATTGCAATAATCCGCTTGTCAGATTTATTCTCAAAGTATATACCTCCTAATTTGAGTACAAGGGCTATTCAGAGGGAGCGTAGCGACCAAAGAATCTCATAAATAGTACAAATACTCAAATAAATTTTCTCTCAAGAGTTGGATTATATAATCTACCATCGTAATATTGCAATATCATTATGACTTTCTTATGGGTGTGACAAAAACAGACTTATTTACCAATAAAGAAAACGATCTGGCTTTTGCCGCAAAGGCTTTTGCTCATCCTGCCCGTGTGGCGATACTTAACTATTTACTAAAATCCAATACGTGCATTAATGGCGATTTGGTACAAGAGCTGGGATTGGCCCAGGCCACCATCAGTCAGCACTTGAGGGAGCTAAAAGAAATTGGCTTGATTCTGGGAACCATAGAAGGTTCAAGAGTTAACTACTGCATAAATCTGAAGAGATGGCAGGAAGTGCAAAGCCTGTTTAATAAAATGTTCGATCAGTATGCAGATACTAAACTAGACTGTTGCTAAAAAATATGAA
>JACZXH010000052.1 GCA_022571715.1 Bacteroidota bacterium
TTCCTGTCCTTGAGGTTGAAATCCCGGGAAGTTCATTGAGAATATCAGAAGTTCCCGATGGTGATGACCTGCGGATTTGGGCTGCATCTATCCGCGCCATAGGTAACGGCTCATTCATAATGTCGGTCCTTTTGGCAGCAATGGAGACTTCATCCAGTTGAATACGTGCCTGCAACACACCAAAATTCAGTTTGGTAGTTTTCCCATCCACCACCACCACCTTCCTTTTTTGCTTTTCATAGCCCATTATTTGTGCGATGAGAATATACTCACCCGGCATTAGTCCATTGATTTCATAATATCCATCCCACGCCGTTGTTCCACCCATTGTAGTTCCACGTAAATAAACGCTCACCCCGGGTAGTGGCGTATTTGTTTCAGCGTCAATTACATGCCCACTGATATTACCGGGAACCTGCGTATAAGACCTTAAAGGCAGAAGGAAGAGCCATAACATGATAATCTTCTTAATCAGGCGCGCTATACCTGTAAAATAATAGGATGAGACTGTTTTAAAACGCATATAAAAGAATTCTTCGTTATCTGAAGACAAAAATGCATGCAGCATGGGGGTGGTCGCCAAACTATTTTGCAAAAAATTTTAATTTAGTCACTTCCCTGACCACTACCCTACAACGCTATCCTTGATATTTCCGAATTTTTGTATAACCATTGGTAAAAACATAAACGTATGCTTCCATCCGATCTCAACGGCAATATTACAACAAGACTTAAAACCATTAAAGGCCAGGTGGAAGGTATCATTCACATGTTGGAAGACGAATCCAAAGATCCCGAACAAATCCTTATCCAGTTTAAGTCCGTGGACAAAGGGCTACAAAAAGCCCGTCATCTGCTACTCGATGAAGTCTTTAGGAAATCCCTGGCAATCAAGATTGTAAAAGCCGTTGAAGCTTGCCCCGGAAATTGCGGAAAGGAAGAAAAAATTGAACAAATACTGAAGGAATTTCCTGAATTAGGCCTGGAAGAACTCACTGACAAAATGAAAGAAATTGTACTGCTTGAAGACCACCTGAAGAAAATTGAAGGTAGCTGACCCCCAGGAAAAATTTCAAGACCTTGTCTTCCGGCATTTCTGTAGGGCTATTCCGATGTAATCAATAGTACACAGGTAATATGATTCTGTGGTAATTTTGTATTTCCTAATGTGTTTGGACATCAGTTAGAAATTTTTTACCTGTAAATCCGGTAGGTGATATTTATTACTAAAATCCTTTAAAGAACCTGATTTGATCACTGCTTTTTAAAATCTACTAAATTAGCAATACTCATATACAGAGGAGCCCCCATAGCCCAAGTTACCTACGCAGCTCACGTGATAACATTTTAAAGGATATTTGCCAGGCCCAATTCAAGGACCGAGCGACTCAATTTGTACATTGAGAGACTCAATTTCGGTAGAGCAGACTCAATTTCGGTACCTCGAGACTCAATTTCGGTACCTCGAGACTCAATTTCGGTACCTCGAGACTCAATTTCGGTACCTCGAGACTCAATTTCGGTACCTCGAGACTCAATTCAAGCACTGACAGACTCAATTCAACGACAACAAGCTGTAATTATGGTATATCAAGACGCCTTACTAAGAAAAAATACCATAAATATAAATTCTTAATTTTGGTTCTGTATAAATAGGTGTAACTGTGATTTGTTCTGGATGATGCATAAAAAAAATAGATTATTAAAACTTTTTTCATCTTCAGGTCGTCCCAACTATGAATAGTTAAAAAATATGCTGGTTGAAACACTTCAGGACTTTGCCATAAAATATTCTGATCAGATTGTAAGAAAGGCCACTGGAGGCAACGAGCAGGCTTTCAGTAAGCTGATGAGTTTGTGGTATAAGCGTATATACAATTTCAGCTATAAATATTTTCTTAATCATGATACAGCAATGGATGTTACGCAAAAGACATTTATTTCAGTTCATAAGAGCATCAGGAAACTGAAAGATGTTAACAGTTTCAAACCTTGGTTGTATAGAATTGCCCTGAACAAATGTCACGAAGAAGAAAGACGAATGAAGAGAAGGAAGTGGTTCTCACTGTTTAGTGCAAATGAAGATTCGCAGCAGGGAGGACTTTGGTTAGAACCACCTGCGGAGGGCCCTTTTTATAACCCTGATAAAAGCGTTGATGACAAGGAACTCGAAGAATTGGTACTTGAATGTCTGTCGGAATTGCCAGAAGAACAACGCATATTGATTATTATGAAGGAATACGAAGGACTGAAATTCCGTGAGATAGCAGTTGTACTCAACATATCTGAAAGCACTGCAAAATCACGTTTGTACTATGGCCTAAAGGCTATGAAACTAATATTAGAGAAGAAAAATTTCACGTATTATGGATTCTAAACTCATAAATGAAGAATTAATGGCTTACCTCTATGGTGAAATGTCAGTCGGTGAGAAAAAACAATTTGAACAATACCTGTCTGAAAATCCTGAGTTAGCAGTTGAAATGAAGGAAATGTCGCTGATAAAGAAAGTTGTCGGCCAGGTTAAAGATAAGGAGGTGATTGATCCTTTTTTCTTCGGGGCAAGAGGTACAGGTACTACCTGGCAGACTGCCCGTATCATCGGAAACAGCATCCTTAAACCTGCCATCGGGCTTGCTGCCAGTATATCCCTTATTATTATTCTGGGGTATTTTACCGGTTTACATGTTTCAACCGAATCAGGACACCTGAATATAATCTTCGGACAACCGGCTGAGAAAGAGATTATGCAAAATGATAATTATGTAAATGCAGATCAGGTTACGGATATTATCAACATGAGGTTACATGAGGAAAGAGCGTATCAGACTGACAGGGTTAGCAATATCGAGAAAAATTTTAATGTCAGGTTTGCTTCAGATTATCAGAATCAACAGCAAGAGATCAATTCTATACTGACAGAAAATGCTGCAATTAACAATCAGATGATAACCAAATTTGTAAAGCAATTGCAGCAGGATAATCTGGAATACCTCGAACGTTATTTTGAACTGTCAAATTCTGCACAGCAACAATATGTTCAGACCTTGTTGACGGAATTTTCAGCTTACCTTGAATCTCAGCGTGAGGAAGACTTACGTCTAATCGGGACCAGCTTGACTGATTTGAAAGAAAACCAGGAATTGCAAAAAATGGAAACCAATCAGGTGTTGGTGTCCATATTAAATACTGTTAATAACCGAAATTAAATTCTGTTAAAAACTAAAATTATAAATAAGATGAAAAAGCTATTGATATACATATGTATCCTGTTATTTAGTTTGCCAGTCGTTGCACAGCAAATCGATCAGGCAAGAATGGATCGTGATCTGGAGGTTGCAAAAAACGTATTACAAACATTATTCAATCAGGACAGGGACATGATGTTTTGGGGTAGAAATATTGAAGCCGTATATCTTGAAGGATATGGAGTTATATTTAAGCTGCCTGAACGTTATTCGTATTTGAATATAAACATACCAGAAATAGCCGTTTTTGAACGAAAAGAAATGCGCGAGGAAAAGGTATATATAGATTTAAAAGTTCCTGTCGATGACAGCATAGGTAACGAAAGAAAGAAGGAGAAAAAGGAAGCGGTAATCACCTTTTTGACAGATTACTCAGACCTGATTGGCCAGTTAAAGCCGGATGAAAAAATCAAGGTGCATAACAGGGCCAATGATAACTTTTTTTATGTAGGAACCGGCCGGCGTTCCTCGTGGAGTATGACGTCATCGGGGCTTGAGAAATTTTCAGCAGAAGTAAAGAAAAAGGATGTTATCGCTTACAAAGAAGGTAAAATATCAAGAAAGGAACTGATAAACCGAATAACGTTTACAACCTCTGAGCCTGCTGAAAAACATCAGGACCTTGAGCTGTTTGCCAGTATCGTTAAAAGGCTGTACAGTCCGGATCTGTCCGAAACGTATTTTACTGACCGTACACCTCATTACGAGTTGTTGAAAGATTATGGCGCGATTTTTTATTTGAAAACGTATTCTTCCTATTCAAATAATGATTTGTACAGCATGCCGGTATTAGGCCGATCGGATATTGACCTCGAAGAAAGAAACAAAAAGGTAACGGAACTATATCCTCAGTTTGAAAAAAGCATCAAGGAAACCATGATCGAGTATGGGCGTACGATTAAAACACTTAAAGGTGATGAAATATTGATGCTAAAAGTGAAACTGACAAAATGCGATGGCTGCGGTATTCCGGAAACACTGGAGTTAAGCGTTTCAAAGCAGGTTTTGAGCCAGTACGACCAGCGGAAGCTATCGCTTGACAAAGCAATGGGTGCCATAAAAGTAAAAAAGACCTTCAAAGACACAAAATAGGCTTTGACCAGCCGCATATGCCTTTTATGTGGTCACCCGAAATTGTTGAAATGGCGTGGAAATTAAAGAGAATAGAACTAACAGGGCTTAAGCCAGGGGATTGTATAGTTTGATCGGGGATGTCTCAAGAGTAAAGCCGTCATTCTGAACCTATTCTTTTATATTATCGGTTATAATATTATACAGATGGGATAATTGCATTGACTCAATGCATTAACTTTGAAAAAGATTTATGTATTATCTGCTATGAAAAAGAAAATTTTGATAATTACGGGAGTAATAATTCTGGTACTGATCGGATATTTTGCCGTAAAAGGTAAAAAAGGAGGTGAAGGTCCGGATTTGTTTGCTTATGTAAAAGGAGGGACTTTCCGGATTGAAATTGAGACAACAGGTGAACTTGAGGCCATGAATTCTACCAAAATACTTGGTCCCGCGAGGCTGCGGGATTTCAGGATTTACAATGTTGCCATAAACAAGATAGTGGAAGAAGGCACGGTAGTAAGGAAAGGAGATTGGGTGGCGTCGCTCGATCCGTCTGAGCTTGAAAGTAAGGTACAAGACGCACAGCTCGAGGTGGATAAGATGCAGTCTCAGTTTATTCAGACGCAACTGGATACAACCCTTCAAATGCGGCAGGCCAGGGATGAACTTATCAACCTTCAATATGCGGTTATCGAAAGGGAAATTGAACTGGAGCAATCAGAATTTGAGCCTCCCGCCACACAAAGAAAGGCCGATATGAACCTGGAAAAGGCACAACGGACGCTACAGCAGGCGAAAGAAAATTATCATATCAGAGAAGATCAGAATAAGGCGAGAATGGCGGAAGTTGCTGTCAATCTTATGAAGGAAAGGCGTGATTTTCAGGGTATGCAGGAAATCATGGATAAATTTACCATTCTGGCCCCGAAAGACGGTATGGTGATTTACAGGAAGGGATTTGACGGTAAACCCATGAAAGAAGGGTCCACTATAAGTGCATGGGATCCTACGGTGGCGGAGCTTCCGGATTTGTCAGTGATGATCTCCAAAACCTATGTAAATGAGGTAGATATAAGGAAGATTAAGCCGGGCCAGCATGTTGAGATCGGGCTTGATGCATTTCCCGAAAAAAGGCTGTCGGGTACGGTTATCCGTGTGGCAAACGTGGGAGAGCAGCGGCCCAACTCAGACGCAAAAGTCTTTATGGTAACCGTGCGGGTACATGGCCGTGATGAATTGCTCAGACCAGCCATGACTACCAGCAATAAAATCATTACCAATGTAATTGATTCAGCGTTGTATATTCCTCTCGAATGTTTGCATACCGAATTTGATTCCATAAATTTCGTGTATAAGAGAGAGGGGTTGAATACGATTAAACAGGAGATAATGGTAGGTGAAACCAATGTCAATGAAGCCATTGTAAAAGCGGGTCTGAATAAAGGAGATAAATTGTATCTTTCCATTCCTTCAGGTTTTGATGACAGGCAGATAGTTATGATTCCTGAAATGGATGGTAAAAGAAGCCAGCCCGAACCGCTACCTAATATAGCGGATATCCCAACAGAAAGAACCATTACCTTGCCGGACGGCCGTACCATTACCATGCCTGCAAATGGCACAGGTGGAAGGCAAAGGAGGTTTCAGAACCGCCAGAGTAGCGGAGATGAAAGAGGATCAGTAAGCGATGGGAACAATACCCGGGTGATCGCAAAGTCTGATGATGATTCAAATTCTGCAAACAAAAATAACCGGAATGATAGCCCCCGGGATAACCCATCAAATAAAAACTAACTCTTTGTTTTTTGAAACATTAATAACGAAGGATTTTGAAAAAAATTAATATCGAAAGGTACCTTGCTAATTTATATATAGCCATTGATGCAGTAATGGTGAATAAAATGCGTTCCATGCTAACTGCACTTGGAATTATTTTTGGTGTTGCATCAGTCATAGCCATGATGGCTATCGGAAATGGTGCACAGGAGGAAATTCTGGAGCAGATTAAACTGGTGGGAGTGAATAACATTATCATTCAGCCCATTATTGAACAAACCGAAGAAAATGTAGATGATTCGTCGGATGATACAAAAGAAAAAAAGAAGTTTTCGCCGGGGCTCACCATGCGTGATGTAGAAGGCATCAAAGAGCTCATTCCAGGATTATCCAAGATTAGCCCTGAAATTTTACTCGAAACCTACCTGATAAAAAACGGAATCCGACGTACGGCTAAGCTTGTAGGAGTTGAACCAGCCTACTTTGAGCTTACCAATTTCAAATTAATGAAAGGAAAAATGTTTAATAAAAAGCACCTTGAAAGAGGTGATCCGGTGTGTATTATCGGTCATTCCATTCAGACTAAATTTTTTCCTACTCAGAATCCCATTGGCAAATCGATTAAAGTAGGTAATCAATGGCTGGAAGTTATCGGTGTTCTTGAACAACGGCTAATTTCTCAAAAAAGCATAAGGAATCTGGGTATACGTGATTATAATATGGATGTTTACACGCCATTAAAATCTGTTCTGATCAGATATATCAACCGTGATCTGGTAACACCTTCAAAAGTTATGTCGGCAAATATTGGCGGACGTGGTCATTTTATCAGGATCAGGGGTGTTGGCGGCAGCATATCTGACAGTCAGACAGAACAGGCAATTAATTATCACCAGCTTGACAGGCTCGTGGTTCAGGTAGAAGAAACAGAATTGCTCGGGCCCGTTGCAGACATTTTGTCAAGATATCTGAAAAGACGTCATTTTGATGTCGTGGATTTTGTAGTGACCATACCTGAGTTATTGCTAAAACAGCAGCAACGAACCAAACAGATTTTTAACTATGTACTGGGGGCTATTGCTGGTATATCGCTTCTTGTGGGAGGTATTGGCATCATGAATATCATGCTGGCTTCTGTAATGGAACGAATAAAGGAAATTGGACTGCGACTTTCGATAGGCGCCAAAAAACAGGATATCATCCTCCAGTTCTTGTTTGAAGCCGTAATGATAAGTATTGGCGGGGGTATAATTGGTATGATTTTAGGGATTACTATGGCATCTGTTGTTTCAAAATTTGCTGATATACCAACGATAATTTTACCTTCATCCATTATTTTATCGTTTGGAGTGGCCGTCACGATAGGATTGATTTTCGGAATCACCCCTGCCAAACGTGCGGCCAGTCAGGACCCGATAACCTCATTAAGATATGAATAAGAAATTAGTGGTTATTATGTGGTTAACAACATTAACCGCATTAGACATTAATGCTCAGAAAAGCATTTATTCCCTTTTTGAAATTGTACAATTGACCAGAAGCCAGTCGCCTGCCTGGTCACGGGCAGAAACCAGAAAGGAAAACCAGTACTGGCAGTACAGAACGTATTTATCTGATTATAGCCCCCAACTGGCATTACAGGGTACTTTACCTAATTACAGGAGAGATTTTGTTCCAGTAACACAGCAGGATGGAAGCATTATATATCAACCTGTACAGCAGAATAATGTGGAATTAGCACTCGGAATGACTCAATCCATCGGCATTACAGGAGGAACAATCTATGCATCATCAACGATGAACCGGTTTGATGATTTTGAAAGAAATTTTACACAGTACAGTGGCTCACCTATTAATCTGGGTTTTGTACAACCCATTTTTCAGTTCAACCAATTAATTTGGAATAAACGGATTAAACCCCTTGTGTATGAAGAGTCACAGAAAGATTATTATGTGGAGCTGGAGCGTATTTCTGTAATTTCAACTCAGATTTATTTCACCCTGCTGCTGGCTCAGATCGAAATGCAGATTGCAAGTACGAATGTGGCAAACAACGACACGATTTATAAGATTGCCCAGGGAAGATATCAGCTTGGTAAAATCGGGGAAAATGAACTTCTTCAACTTGAACTCAATCTTGTTAACTCCAATCTTGCGGTTGCACAAGCGGAGGTGGATCTTCAGACATCAACACTTAATCTGAAATCGTTTGTTGGATTCAGCGATAATCAGCAGATTCGGCTTGAGTTACCGGATGATATTCCTGAATTTGAAGTAGATGAAAATGTTGCGCTTAAAGAAGCAAATAAAAACAGGCCGGATCCGGTATCCTTCGAAAGAAGAGTGTTGGAAGGTCAGCAAGAGCTGGCTCGCGCAAAGGGCGCCACAGGCGTAAATATGACATTATTTGGGCAGTATGGATTAAGCAACCAGGGAGGGGGCATCAGCGATGTGTATTCGGACCCGAAAAATTCGCAGTTGGTAAGACTCGAGATGGACGTTCCCATAGTTGACTGGGGCAGGCAAAGATCACGGAGAAAAACAGCCGAAGCAAACTTGAGGTTTGTTGAATACCAGGTAGCACAGGATATGCTCGATTTTGAGCAGGATATACTTACTCAGGTGAGAAATTTTAACATGCTGCGCGAGCAGGTGAAAGCCCGGAATAAATCGGATGATATCGCACAACGGGCGTATAATATTTCTTACCAATTGTATCTGATAGGTAAAATTTCAATAACTGATCTTAATCAATCCCTGGCATCCAAAGATGAAGCTAAACAAAGATATATTCAGTCCTTAAGAGATTTTTGGGTGGCGTATTTTCAATTAAGGCAGAAAACGTTATATGATTTTGAAAATTCGGATCTGCTCCTCAAGGAACTGAGAGACTAACGTATAACTGTTTTTTTAGTTTATAGTCATTATCATCGTAAATTGGCGCCTGATTTATGTTGATTAAGAAACAGGTCGTAGTAATTTTCAATTTTTGCCTTATGCTGATGATTTGCATGCAGATAAATATGTCGTATGCACAGGATAAAACAGGAGCGACTAAACTCAAAACCGGGTTTAATAAAAGAAAAGAGGCGCCAAAGCAAAAAAAACTGCTTTATATTGTAAAAAATGATGGACGGGAAATATTATATGGCAACAAGTGTTTTCTGGATGTGCAGCACGCAATGGGTTTTGAATTTCTGATTCAACTTAAAGACCAGCCTCTAAATAGGAATGAATTAGCCCGTAACCTTCATAATTTTGGGATAAAGTTTGTCCTGCTATTTCGCAACGGTCCGTTTTGGGGTATAACCCTAAGGAAGAGAAAAAAAAAGTGCAGGAGGCTATCTGCTGATTTCGTGGGTTAAAAAAAATTAGATATCATTAGATACGGAAGATAGTAGCAAAACGTATCAGAAACCTGTATAATTAAACGGGCTTAATTCATTCAACTCCACTTTTATATCTTCATCGATATCAAGGTTGTTTATAAATTCCTTGATTGTTTCTTCAGTGATTTTTTCACCAGTTCTGGTAAGTTTTTTTAGTGCTTCATAAGGATTGGGGTATCTTTCCCTGCGGAGAATATTTTGTATTCCTTCTGCAATAACCACCCAGTTTTCGTCAAGGTCCCGGTTGATGGTTTCTTCGTTAAGCTGAAGCTTATCAATACCACTCAACAATGAGTTCATGGCAATAACCATATGCGATAACGGGACGCCGATATTTCGTAATACGGTGGAGTCAGAGAGGTCTCGTTGAAGTCTTGAAATTGGTAATTTTGACGAAAAATGCGAAAGTATTGTATTGGCCATTCCCAGGTTTCCTTCAGCATTTTCAAAGTCGATAGGATTTACCTTGTGGGGCATGGCTGATGATCCCACTTCGTTTTTCCCAATTTTCTGACTAAAGTAATTCATGCTGATATATTGCCACATATCGCGGGCGAAATCTATGAGAATCGTATTGAACCGTTTTAGATTGTCTGCAATGGCAGCAAAATTATCATAATGATCAATTTGTGTGGTTGGATAACTACGGCTCAGGCCAAAGGTATTCTCCAGAAAATCTTCAGCAAAATCATGCCAGTCATAATCAGGATAGGCGGCAAAATGCGCATTAAAATTTCCCGTAGCACCCCCGAATTTGGCTGTAATCGGAATGATTTTCAACGTCACATTCTGATTTGTAAGTCTCGAGGCAAAAACATCCATTTCTTTTCCCAGCATGGTGGGAGATGCAGGTTGGCCGTGTGTGTGGGCAAGCATAGGTATATCTTCCCAGTTTGAAGCAATTTCAGATATTTTGTCAGTCAGCTTTAACTGCAGGGGTACAATTTGATTTTTTAACGATTCTTTCAGCGAAAGGGGTATTGCTGTATTGTTAATGTCCTGGGAAGTAAGTCCAAAATGAATAAACTCCCGGTGCTGCGCCAGGCCAAGCGTGTCAAACTTGCCTTTGATAAAATACTCAACTGCTTTTACATCGTGGTTTGTAGTCTTTTCGATATCCTTTACAGACTGTGCATCATCTATACTGAATTCAGAATATATCTTACGAAGTTCCTGAGCAATCATGGGGTCAACATCTTTGAGTTGCGGGAGAGGCAGCTTGCATAGCGCCAGAAAATATTCTATCTCTACCCTGATGCGGTATTTTATGAGGCCGAATTCTGAAAAATAAGGAGCCAGGCCATCTGTCTGGGTCCGGTATCTTCCGTCGACTGGTGATATGGCTGTGAGTGCTTGAAGCTCCATATAATCCGTTTCGAAAATGAAGTTGCAAAATTACGAATTTTAAGCCGATTCATTTACCGACTTTGTGCATATATATTGAGGATTCTCTTGAAAAGTAAGAGGGCTGTCGTTGGCGACAATGTTCCTATCCAGATTCAGATGAAAAAGTATATTGGGTCCGATCTAAAATCTTTTTCAGTAAAAACCCTATAATTATAAGTATTTGAAAAATCAGTAAATAAATAAGATACTTTGGCGATTTTGGATCATGCTTGCACAAAACATGAAATAAGATATCTAATTATTTTATTTGCTCAGTTTCAGCATTAAAAAAGTCTTGATGTTTACATAATCTAAATTCCTGCGTGTTATTAATTGAAAGTTTTATAATTAATTTTGCGTAATCAATATAATTGCATCGATGGTATTCAGTTTATTTAAAAGTTCCAAGAAGAAACAAGAACCGGAATCAATACATACGCATTACTATCCGCTCAAGATAAAGGAAGTTATCAATGAAACTGCGGATACAATATCGATTATATTTGAATCATTTGAACCTGATATTAATTACAAATCGGGCCAGTTTTTATCGGTAATTGTTGAGCTTGAAGGAAAAGAAGTTCGCCGTTCCTATTCGCTTTTTACTTCCCCGTTTGTTGACAAGGATTTGGGTGTGACGGTTAAAAGGGTAGAAGGCGGAATTATGTCAAACTATCTTAACGACAATTTAAAAGCAGGTGACACCCTGATGGTCATGCAACCTATGGGTAATTTCACATCGGAGTACAAGAAAGATAATAAAAGGCATTTGATAATGTTTGGTGGAGGAAGTGGCATTACGCCGTTGATGTCAATCATCAAATCACTCATGAAAGAAGAACCAGAGAGCATCGTTTCTTTGTTATATGCAAATCGGAATATTGAATCTATTATCTTTAAAGAGGCATTTGAAAAGATGCAGAATAACTTTGAAGGCCGGTTTCATGTGATACATATCCTGGATGATGCACCCATGAACTGGCAGGGACCTTCCGGACTGCTAAATCACGAGATGCTGGAAAAACTTTTTGAAAGAATTCCGGACTGGGGCATCAAGAATACCACGTTTATCATGTGCGGTCCTGAAGGGATGATGAACAATGTACAGGAATTGCTTGAAGAAAGGCATATCCCCAAAGAGAAGATTTTCAGGGAAAGCTTTGTTGCCGGTATCATGAACAAACCGGAACCAGCTACAACCGATGAAATTATTGCCAGGGAGGTAACCATTGTGTATGATGGTGAAGAACACACATTTGAAGTAAAACCCAAAAACACAATACTGGATACAGCACTCAACAATGATATTGACCTGCCTTTTTCATGCCAGAGTGGATTATGTACGGCGTGCAGATGCAAGCTCATTTCAGGAAAAATCAAAATGGATGAAGAAGAAGGCCTTTCGGAATCTGAAATCAAACAGGGTTATGTGCTGATCTGTGTGGGGCATCCGCTGACTGATGATGTGAAGCTGGAGGTTGGTTGATAATATACCGATGCTGAAATTACAGTAAATATGACATTAGAAATACCGGTTAAACCACCTCGGACGTTTATCCCGGAAGACTTTAACGTTGAATCATGGGAGATTACGGAGCCATATTTCATGGATTTGCTCGAAAGGAAGCTACGTTCGAAGAAAGACCTTATAAGGTGGTTCAAAGACAGCAGCGAATTGGAGTCGGTATTGTCAGAAGATCTTGCATGGCGTTATATCGAAATGACCCGCGATACAGCGAACAAGGAAGCGGTGAAACAGTATCAGTTTTTTATTACCGAAATCCAGCCTAAGGCAGCGCCCTATACCGACAAACTCAACCACAAAGCGTTGGAATCGCCGTTTATCAATGGCCTGGATCAATCCGGCTATAAAATAATGATCCGTAACATCCAAACAGAATTGAAAATTTTCAGGGAGAAAAACATACCCCTGCAAACAGAAATCCAGACAGAAGCGCAGAAATACGGCCAGATATCAGGCGCCATGACCGTGGAAGTTGAGGGTAAAGAGCTTACACTGCAACAAGCCGGTGTATTACTGCAATCTACGAACAGGACGCTTCGCCAGGAGGTGTATCATAAAATTTCGAATAGGCGCCTTGAAGATAAGAAAGTGTTGAATGAACTCTACACGAGGCTGATTGGCTTAAGGGATAAAGTTGCCTGTAATGCAGATTTCAGCAATTTCAGGGACTACATGTTCGATGCCATGGGTCGCTTTGATTATACACCACAAGACTGTTTTGATTTTCACAAGTCCATTGCTTCAGAAGTGGTTCCATTACTGGATGATATGGCAATGAACCGAAAAAAAATGTTAGGTATTACAGAGTTAAAGCCCTGGGACAGTGCCGTGGATCCGACCGGGAAGGATGCACTAAAACCCTTTCGTTCGGGAGGTGAGCTTCTGAAAAAATCAGTATCGGTGTTTTCAAGACTTAAACCCTGGCTGGGTGAGCGGCTGTCTATCATGAAGGTGATGGGCCATCTTGACCTGGAATCACGAAAAGGAAAGGCTCCGGGAGGATACAATTATCCCCTGGCTGAAACTGGGGTGCCATTTATTTTTATGAATGCCACTTCCACGCTACGAGACACGGTAACGCTCATGCACGAAGGTGGCCATGCGGTACATTCTTTTCTTACGAAAGACCTGGAGTTGGGAGCCTTTAAAAATGTACCTTCCGAAGTGGCCGAGTTAGCGTCGATGGCAATGGAGTTGTTATCCATGGATCATTGGGAAGTATTTTTTAAATCTGAGGAAGATTTGAAACGCGCAAAACGTGAACATCTGGAGCAAATAATAGCAACTTTGCCGTGGGTAGCAACCATTGATAAATTCCAACACTGGGTTTATGAAAATCCAGGACATAGTCAGAGTGAGAGAAAGAAAAGCTGGAACCGCATTTTTGATGAATTCAGCGATCATATTACAAACTGGAACGGCTTACAGGAAATAAAAGACTATTTATGGCAGAAGCAGTTACACCTTTTTGAAGTACCTTTTTATTATATCGAATACGGTATGGCACAACTTGGCGCCATCGCCGTATGGAAGAACTACCGGGAAAATCCTCAAAAAGGCCTTTCAGACTATCTAAATGCATTGAATCTGGGCTATACGCGTACAATTCCTGAGATATACGAAACGGCAGGAATCAAGTTTGATTTTAGTAGAGCGTATATCAGCGAATTGATGGTGTTTGTAAAATCAGAACTGGAGAAGTTATATTGAGAAAATATATTATAATGCATGAGGAAATGTACCTTATACTGGTAGTAGCATCCCATTCATAATTATATCGATAAATAGGGTTTCCCTGAAAATTGTTTAAAAAGCAATTCACATAATACCATCTGGCGATGTTGATAAAATATGCGCGGTGGATTGTCCACGGTCAGCGTGGACACATTGAGGGTTTGAGGGTAGGCGCAGGCCTTTAAAAATGTCACTCTTTGCTCCACTATTAGCGTTTTCTGAACTATTAAGACATTTTTACGCAGGGATGGGTTGTGCGTTTAAGCGGGGAAATGTGTCTTTGACCGTGGCGCCCTTTTCAGCTTCGTTTTCTTTTGGGCAAGCAAAAGAAAATGAAGAGGAGACTAAAACTTCAAAAGTTAGTAAATCTGATTCATCTTGAGTCTCAATCCAACTCAAAATATCTTTATTAATTACTTCAAAATCCTAGAATAAGCTCTTTCTCGTTGATTTTAATTGTCAAGAACGTCCTAAATAAAATACCCGATGTTTTGCCATATGCCATACGAAATTCCTGTGGTTCCTTCAAAGCACCGATTCCATCCACTTAACAATATAATTAAGTACTACATCCTTGTCCGGTTCATTGTGTGTTTCATGCTTCATGCCTGGCCATGATTTAAAAACCGCATTACTCCCTGCATTTTGTGTAAAAAGCTTTGATCCGTCATATGATGTTATTTTATCTTCATCGCCATGCATAACCAAAACAGGTATATCAATATCTCGAGCATTTTCGATCGCGTATAACCCTGATGCATACAGATCAGACATTATTCTTGCGCTTATGCGGCTATGAACAAGCGGATCAGTGCCATACGCTTCCACTACTTCCGGATCAGAGGAGATGTCATTTACATTCAGTCCGTTTGGCAGCGTAAGAGCAGGAAACAGCCCTGCTATCATGTTTACAAGTTTTACCTGAAATGCAGGGATCTCTTCAGCCAGCCTGAACCAGGGGGATGTCATAATTGCCCCTTTCAATTCAGAAGAAGATCTTCTTAAAAGATAATTAGCCACAATGTTGCCTCCCATACTGTGGCCATACATGAAGAGGGGAAGTTCCTGAAAATCTTTTCGTGCCGAAATAATTGATTGTTCTGCATCATCAAGTAGGTATTCCAGGCTGCCGGCATGCCCGCGTTTGCCTGATGACAGCCCGTGTCCCCGTAAATCCAGGCTTTGAAAAATAAAGCCCTTCTTATTAATATGATCGGCAACATGACGATACCGGCGACAATGTTCGCCTAACCCATGTATATGTACCACCACACCCTTGGGTTTTACCAGGGGCAGCCATCGTAATCCACGCAAAAATGCTGAGCCGGATGAAACTATCCTGATTTCCTGCAAATGGTGCGCGGTATTTTTGAAAGGTGTTTCCAATAATCGGATATTGACTTAGAAAAACTAAATATAGCAATATGAAATCCGTATTACTATAAACTTCCAATGCTTCTAAGATCATTATTTATAAATTTGCGAAAAACCGGATCACATTGAAAAACAGGTATATCTTCTTGATTTTAATTGTAGCTGCTGTTGCAACTGCGGTTTACTTTTTTAAAGATGACCTGTTTTCAGGCAAGCCCATTTCTTCCTGGAATTTTGTTCCTGAGACTGCCGTAGGTGTATGGGAATTTGAAGATCCCATTGATGACTGGAATAAATTTCTTGCCACCAATCACTGGAACAACCTGTCTCAGCTTCCGTTTTTTAGTAATATTAACGAATCATTGATCCGGATTGATAGCCTGACCGGAAAAAGCGGGCTGATTGCCAATGCATTAAAAACCGGAAACTTTTTGATATCAGCGCATACGGTATCGAGTACCTCTTTTGATTTTGTGTATTATCTTAAAGTGGAAAGTGTAAATTATCAGGAAGAGTTTATTCGTCTGACTGATCATTATAGAAAAGATGGCCGACACAGTTTTAGTGAAAGAAATTACAGGGGACAGGTAATTACGCAGATAAAAAGAGACACACCGGGACCATCTTTTACCTACATTTTACATAAAAATCATCTTATTGGGAGCTTTACGCCGTTTCTGGTTGAAGACGTCATCCGAACTATTCAGAAAGAAAATAAAGATTTTAAAACGTCTAATCCTGAAGCATTTGGCCTGACTGGCCTTAAATACGATGCAGGTAATATTTATATAAACCTGGGCAGGATGTCAGTATTTTATGCGTTGTTTTTCGAAAACAATAATCTGCCGTTCAATACATTTCTGAAGACACAGAAAGGGTCGGGATATTTAGATATTGAATTTGATGATAGTTACTTTTTCCTGAATGGATTCATAATTCCTGAAAGCGATTCGTCCTATTTACGGATTTTTAAAAACCAACAACCGGTAGCATTGAATTTTTCTCAGCTTATTCCGGAAAACGCCGCTTTTATCTTTTATCAGTCATTCAGTGATGCATCTGTGTGGCATAGTGGATTAAGAGAGGTTTGGAGAATAAATGGAAGCATGGAAAAGGATGCTTTGCGTAGTTTTATTGAAAAATATGATTTCAACCTCAAGCGCACCTTTTCGTGGATGAGCGGTCAGATCGTTCAGATATGGCTGGAATCGGTTGATATCCATGCTTCAAAATTACTTTTACTGGGCGCAACAGATGTTTACGATGCGTTTAATCAATTAAATAAGCTGTCAGGGAAAGTTAATGAACAGGCAGGTGATACCCTGTATTACGAAAACTATGGACAACATGTTATACATCTTCTGAATATCAGCGAATTTCCTGCAAATATTTTTGGGAGCTGGTATGCCGGGTATCCGCAGACGTACTATACGATAATCGACAATTATGTTGTATTGTCCGAAGATATTGAAACTATAAAAGAGCTTATCAACGACAGGGAGGATGAATACACCTGGAAACAATCTGTATCAAAGATCGGTTTTCTTAATCACAACCTGGAAGAATCAAATATAGGCCTGTTTATCAATACGCCAAAAGCCTGGAATCTTGTCAAAGATGAACTTAACAGTAGTTGGCAGAAGCAATGGATTGAATACGCCAGGTCGCTGAAATATATGGAGCTCATAGGATTGCAACTTAGTCACACAAAAGGCAGAAAATTTTATGCAAGTATGGTTATCAAACAGCGAAAACCCATAGAAATAGTGCGGCGGGGTCAAGATATAATTGAAAAGATTCTGGCAGTTGCGATTGATACCACAATAGCATTCAAACCTAAAGTTGTCAGAAACCATAGTAACGGAAGCCTGGAAATTCTATTACAGGATATTACAAATCACCTGTATTTGATGGATATTAATGGAAATATTCTGTGGAAAGACAGTCTTGACGGTCAGGCTATCGACCAGATATACCAGATCGATTTTTATAAGAATAAAAAACTGCAATACCTGCTGGCCACTGATTCCTTATTGTATATCATTGACCGCAACGGGAATGTTATTTCTGGATATCCGGTGGATATCACCGGTATTAACGTGGACCGGTTGTCAGTTGTTGATTATAACCGTACCAGGAATTACCGGTTTATGCTCACTGTAAAAGAGGGTGATGTTTATCTCCTTGATAAAGAGGGTAACCGGTTGGAGGGCTGGAATCCTAAACCCTATGGGAGGCGTTTTTCTGTAACACCTTTTCATTTGAGGGTTAGGAGCAGAGACATCTTTATTGCAATCAGCGAAAATGGCATCGTGTATGCAACAAATCGCAGGGGGGAGATGCTGCCGGGATTTCCGCTTGATCTGGGGACAGGTGCTTCTGGAGATATATTTTTTCAGATCAAATCCGGATTTAACAAAACCTTACTCACGGTAGTTACCGGGGAGGGAGAAATCATTCAGTTTAATCTGGAAGGAGAGGTAAATAACCGCTTACAGTTATATAAACCTTCCAGGGACACGAGATTCCGGCTTGTAAAAGAAAACTTTGGAAGATCGTATGTGATTGCAAGACAGGATCTGAACCGGCTTGCTATTGTTGATAAAGACGACAGGCTGCTAATGGAAAAAGACTATTTGACGGAGCAAGAGCAGGAATTTGATGTGCAATATTACAATTTCGGTGCAGGCAGGGAACTGATCTTTGTACAGGGCGCTGAACAGGGAAAAGTGTTGATGTATGACAAAATGGGAAATCTGAAATCTGCATCATTAAAAAGCACGTTTCCGGTTTCTGTTATTTATTATGAATCAAAAGAAAAGTATCATATTTACACTGCACACAGCGATAGTCTTTTCGTTTATGCAGTACATGAATAATCTGGTTAGAATGGTATCTTTAAATTTTCGATTTATCCAAATAAGCTTTATTGTGCTCCTGTTATGGGTTATTGGAGCAGGTCAGGTATATGCACAGGAGGAGGTTGATTTATCATCGCCATCACGTTCGCTCAAGTACTACATTCTGCATATGGATCAAGCCAATTATCACCCTGATAAAGCTGCAATAGTCTTTTATGGCAGGTTTGCTACAAAGAAGGAAGCACAGGAACTTGCCATAAAGCTTAAGCAGATAATTGACGGGAAAGGTATTTTCATTGATTTAGGGAAAATACCGAATATTCCTGATTTCATCGATTCATTGACCCATAAACATTTGTATCCGATAAGTGATGCTTTTCCTGAACTATATCTTGAAAAGATTGGTCAGAGCTGGTATTTCTCAAAAACTACTACCAAGCAGATTATAATTCTTCATAAGGCAACTTTTCCTTTCGGCGCTGACAAACTGATCAACCTTGTACCAAAAGCAGGAAACAGAAAAGTTCTTGGAATTAAATTATGGCAGTATTTCGGAATTCTGATCCTTGTTGTCCTTTCATTTATTATTCATAAAATATTAAATACGTTTATTTCTATTGTATTTACACGCCTATTAACAAAGTTCTCAGTTGAATCCAATCTCGTCAGGAGGGTCAAACCGGCAGCAGTAGCGGCCAGTTATGCCATCGTTTTCATGCTGTTGAAACTACTGTTTCCGATAGTGCAGTTGCCTGCCGGACTGAGCCATTATGTAAACATGATCATCGGAGCACTTGTGCCGTTTTTTGTGATGATATCTTTGTACCGGTTTGTAGATGTACTGGATATATTTTTCACGAGAATGTCAGAGAAGACTGAATCTACCCTCGATGACCAGCTCGTGCCACTAATCCGTAAAGCGCTTAAAGCTTTTGTGGTGATCATAGGTGTGCTGATCATTCTGCAAAATCTGGATGTTGATATTCTTCCCCTGCTTGCCGGATTGTCGGTGGGTGGACTTGCGGTGGCCCTGGCAGCACAGGATACCATTAAAAACCTGCTGGGGTCGATTATGATTTTTGTAGATAAACCTTTTCAAGTAGGCCATTGGATCACTTCAGGTGATATAGATGGTACCGTGGAAGAAGTAGGCATCAGGTCAACAAGAATTCGTACGTTCAGAAACTCTATCATGTATGTCCCAAATGGTAAGTTAGCTGATAGTATGATTGATAATCATGGGTTAAGGGTTTATCGAAGGTTTTATACGCAAATTTCCATTACCTATAACACACCTGCAGATTTGATTGAACTGTTTGTTGAAGGATTAAGGCAAATTGTCAAAGAGCATCATGACACTAGAAAGGACTATTACAATATTTATTTAAATGACATGGCAGGATCATCGCTGAATATCATGTTTTATATATTTTTTGAGGTACCTGACTGGAGCAACGAATTACGGGCGAGGCATGAGATTTTGCTGTCGGTCATACGCCTTGCTGAGGAATTGGGGATCAATTTTGCTTTCCATACACAAACACTACACATCGAGAATATGCCTGGACAGTTGTCCGGTTCACCTACGTATAAGTCACCGGAAGAGGTAAAACGAAAACTGGAGGATTTTTTTAAAAAAGAGCAAAATGCAATAAAGGAGAAGGACATGTAAAGGAGCATGGATGGATTTGCGAAACCATTTATTAAAAATCAATTATTCGCGTCATTAAACATTTTATTTTATTGAGAAATATGGAATTAAGGAGTAATAGGGGCTAAAGTCCGGGATTTCTGTTGGTTGGGGCTGTCTCGAAAGATCAAAATAACGACATCCTGAGAGCGAGCGGAGCATCTGTAAAAAATCACCGAGTTGTAAGTCAGAGATTCTTCACTTCGTTCAGAATGTCGTAACCACTTTTGAGACAGAGTCAACGGCAAATAGACAAGTTATTTACTTTGTTTCTAAAAGGAATGTAGAGATTGAACAAATGCAAGCAAAACCAATACTTCAGATATAATATTTATACCAATATACCTGATTTTTAAATTTAATGATCATATGAAATTCGGAACAAAAGTAATCCACGCAGGAGTAGAACCTGACATTGGCACCGGGGCGATCATGACTCCGATCTACCAAACATCAACTTACGTACAGGAATCACCTGGTAAACACAAAGGATATGAATACAGCCGCACCCAGAACCCAACCAGAGATGCGTTGCAAAAAAGTATTGCAGCACTTGAAAATGCAAAATATGGGATATGTTTTTCTTCCGGTATGGGGGCTATCGATGCGATCATTAAATTACTCAAATCCGGCGATGAGGTAATTTCTATAGACGACCTGTATGGAGGTTCTTACCGGCTGTTTGAGCAGGTATATGTAGGTTTTGGCTTGAAATTTCATTTTACTGCGATGTATAGTACTGAAAAGGTAGCCCAACTGATCAATGACAGAACAAAACTGATTTGGATTGAAACACCTACCAACCCAATGATGAATATCGTTGATATTGAAGCTGTCGCGGATCTTGCTAAAGGGAAGGATATTCTAATAGGTGTGGATAATACGTTTGCATCACCGTATCTTCAGAATCCGCTTGATCTGGGCGCCGATATTGTCATGCACTCGGTTACCAAATATCTGGGGGGCCATTCAGATGTAATAATGGGGGCATTGGCTTGTAATGATAATATGTTAGCTGAAAAGCTTGCTTTTCAGCAAAATGCCAGTGGGGCAGTTCCCGGACCTCAGGATTGTTTCTTGGTGCTTCGTGGAATTAAAACCCTCCATATACGAATGCAACGGCATTGCGAAAATGCCAGGCATGTAGCCCAATTTCTTGTAAGTCATCCCAAAGTTGAAAAGGTATGCTGGCCAGGATTTGAAACACATCCGAATCATGATGTGGCTAGAAAGCAGATGCGTGATTTTGGCGGGATGATCTCTTTTACACTGAAGGAAGATAGTATGGAAGCGGCTTTCAGGATTCTGGAAAAGTTCAAAATTTTCTCACTGGCTGAATCACTCGGCGGCGTTGAATCGCTATGTGCGCACCCAGCAAGCATGACACATGCCAGCATACCCAAAGAAGAACGCGAAAAGATTGGCCTGAAAGATTCACTGATCCGTTTCAGTATAGGAATTGAAGATGTGGAAGATCTGATATCAGATATCGATCAGGCATTATCGTAGTGGCAGGTAATCTACGGAAAGAATTATATCGGCTATTACCAGAGCTCCATAGAGAAT
This sequence comes from Bacteroidota bacterium, assembly GCA_022571715.1. Lineage (GTDB taxonomy): Bacteria > Bacteroidota > Bacteroidia > Cytophagales > Cyclobacteriaceae > SZUA-230. The sequence goes on from JACZXH010000052.1 coordinate 21,627, forward strand.
ACTCAAAGGTTCACTACCCAAAAGATGTTATTGTATCATGAATGAGGTGAATAATAGCTAGAAGGTAGTTATTACGAGCAGGATAAAATGTTAAATGATTTTGGGTGATACTTTACGTAAAACAGGCAGAAATTTAATCACAGGGTATGATGGTGATAATGTTGACTATAATGAATTTATAAAGTCCAGTATATCTGAGATTTCAAACCCATTGCTTCCAATCACTATCATTGCATCTTCCAGGTTTTTGTTACCGTATTTCAGATAACTGTCCCATATATGATATGCTTTGGATCCGACCTGTCAGATTCCTGTAGTCAACAGATTCAGGTGTTTCCCAATCAGCTTCATCTTTCATCCGGGCCATTTCATTTTCCGGAAAAATAAAATCATTCATGTCAAGAATAATAATTCTCTCTTTTGACCGCATGTTTTTAAGCCTTTTGCTTAAGGTGGATTTACCTGCCCGGCTTACACCGCCAATTCCTACCACTAATCCCATTTTATTACTAATTCAATTTGCGATATTGCCGTTTAAAAATATAATTCACATGTATTAGTCCATTTTTTTTTGATGTTCAAAATAATAAATAAATTCACATCGGAATTACTTTGAACCAAAAACCTATTGTCATGAAAAAGTCTCTGTTTCTTCACGCGCTTTCAATATTGGTAATATTCACCTTTTTAATCGGCCAGCCTGGATACAGCCAGAAGCGTAAAAAGGGAAATGTACAAGCTGTACAGCTTGTATCATACGATACAAGCCTGTATTCGGCAATTAAATGGCGATCAATCGGTCCTTTTCGTGGTGGTCGGTCGGCAGCTGTAACTGGCGTTAGAGGCAAACCCACCTTATTTTATATGGGTACTACTGGAGGAGGTGTCTGGAAATCTACTGACGGTGGCAGCAACTGGGAAAATATATCAGATGGATATTTTGGAGGATCAATCGGAGCAGTTGCCGTAAGTGAATATGACAACAATGTGATTTATGCTGGCGGAGGAGAAGTGACCGTAAGGGGAAATGTATCTTCAGGGTACGGGATGTATAAATCGCTAGATGGAGGTGAAACCTGGATAGAAATCGGTTTAAAAAATAGTCGGCATATACCTAGGATCAGAATACACCCGAAAAACCCTGATCTTGTGTACGTGGCCGTTTTAGGTGATCTGTATAGATCAAGCAATGAAAGAGGAGTTTATAGATCAAAAGACGGGGGTAAGACCTGGGAAAAGATATTGTTTGCCAATGCAGATGCCGGGGCAGTGGATCTCATATTTGACCCGAATAATCCCAGGATTATGTATGCGAGTACCTGGCGCATCCGTCGAACCCCCTACAGCCTTGAAAGCGGTGGCGAAGGATCTGAAATGTGGAAAAGTACGGATGGAGGAGATAACTGGAAAAATATTTCGAAGAACAAGGGATTGCCAAAAGGTCCGTTTGGAATAAGCGGAATTACTGTGTCGCCTGCAAACTCAAAACGGGTATGGGCGATAATCGAGGCGAATGAAGGAGGTGTGTTCAGATCAGATGATGGAGGTGAAACTTGGAGCAAAGTAAATTCAGACCGGAAACTAAGGCAACGGGCGTGGTATTACACACGTATTTATGCCGACACGCAGGATCAGGATAAAGTTTATGTGATCAATGTAGGTTTCTTTGTTTCAAAGGATGGAGGAAAAACATTTGATACAAGAATCCGGACGCCTCATGGTGATCACCATGACCTTTGGATTGCACCGGAGGATCCGAATCGAATGATCATTGCCGACGACGGTGGGGCACAAATATCGTATAATGCGGGCGCTGCCTGGTCAACCTACTATAATCAACCCACCGCACAGTTTTACAGGGTTGTAACGGATAATCATTTTCCCTACCGAATATATGGCGCCCAACAAGACAATTCTGCGGTACGAATTCTACACCGGAGCAGTGGCGGGGCAATAACTGAAAGCGACTGGGAATCAACTGCAGGAGGCGAAAGCGCGCATCTTGCACCTAATCCAGACGATCCTGATATTGTATATGGAGGAAGCTACGGCGGATTTCTGACGCGTGTTAATCATAAAACAGATCAGGTAAGGGCAATAAATGTATGGCCTGATAATCCAATGGGTCATGGGGCAGAGGGAATGAAATACCGCTTTCAGTGGAACTTCCCCATCTTTTTCTCACCGTTTGATTCTAAAAAACTATATACGACCTCCAATATGGTGCATGTTACCTACAACGATGGTCAATCGTGGGAGATAATAAGCCCTGATTTAACAAGAAATGATTCTTCAAAACTTGGCCCTTCCGGAGGACCAATAACCAAGGATAACACGGCAGTGGAGTACTACAGCACTATATTTGCTGCGGTAGAATCGCCATATGAAAAAGACGTTATATGGACCGGGTCTGATGACGGACTGATATATCTGACAAGGGATGGTGGTAAAAACTGGGAAAATGTAACTCCTGCCAATATGCCCGAATGGATGATGATCAATAGCATCGACCCCGATCCTTTCGTAAAAGGAGGTGCATATGTTGCAGGCACAAAATACAAATCGGGCGATTACAAACCATACCTGTATAAAACGAAGGACTATGGAAAAAACTGGACATTGATTACGAGTGGAATTAATAATGATCATTTTACGAGGGTGGTAAGGGCAGACCCTCAAAGGCCTGGCCTGTTGTATGCCGGTACTGAATCGGGGATGTATATTTCATTTGATGACGGCGCAAGCTGGAGCAATTTTCAACTTAACCTGCCAATAGTGCCCATTACGGACCTGACAATAAAAAATGATAATCTGATTGCCGCAACCCAAGGCAGAAGTTTCTGGATGATTGATGACCTTACGGTATTGCACCAGTTGAATGACCCGATCAAAACAGCTTCCGTACACCTGTTTAAACCAATGCCAAGCTACCGGATAGCAGGCGGTGGAAGGTTTTTTACTACGTCAAATGCTGGCAAAAACCATCCGGGTGGAGTTATGGTGTACTTTAATGTGAGCAACATAAATGATTCATCAAAAGTATCACTTGAATTTATGGAGGCTGATGGCGATTCAATAATAACATACTCCAGTACCACAAAAGAAAAAAACGTGAAACTGACAGTTAAAAACGGAAGTAACCTGTTTGTCTGGAATATGCTTTATCCCGATGCAGAGGGTTTTGAAGGCCTGATAATGTGGGCTGCTGGCCTGAGAGGTCCAAAAGCAGTACCCGGAATGTATAAAGTAAGGCTCTCTGTTGATGGTACCTCGGCAGAATCTGATTTTGAAATCCTGAAAGATCCGAGAAGTGAGTCATCAAAAGAAGATATTCAAAATCAATTTGATTTTCTGATAGCCGTTCGAGACAAGCTGACCGAAACGCATGTGGCGATCAAGGAAATAAGAGATGTAAAAAATCAGATTAATACCCTTACAAAAAAAATGTCAGATAAAGAAGAGTATAAATCACTAATGGAGGAAGGCGAAAGAATAAATAAGACGCTTTCTGATATTGAAAAAGAACTCTACCAGGTTAAGAACCAGAGTAACCAGGATCCACTGAATTTCCCTATTAGGCTGAATAACAAACTGGCGCACCTTTCTTCAGTTTCGGGCAGAGGTGATTATCAACCAACCATACAGGTTGTTGCTGTAAAGGATGAGCTAACACGTCAAATTGATGCTCAGTTAAGTCAACTCAGGACGTTATTTGAAAAAGATATTCCGGAATTCAACCGGATGGTGAGTGATAAAGGGGTAGACGCCATTGTGACAAAGTCCGTAGAACCCGTGAATTAACTGTAGTTGAAAGTATTGGGTAGGGTTTTTATCTCTGGGTAGTAAAGATGCCATATCGCCCATGATCTGGTAGCATTATTATTTTGCACTCCTTCTGTTGTTTGGGTAGCTTTGTCCAATTCAAGGCCATTAGCTGCACACAAATGCAATAAGAAAAAATGAGTGCCTTTAGAAAATTGTATTTAAAGAAATTCCTGTACAAGATCCCTGATTACAAACCTGAAAAATTAATTATACCAGCGCAAGTAATTGATGTGGTTTCAGCCTGGAAGGGGCTGGAATTAATCATTCCTGAGATACTTCAAAAGTTCCATATTGGTAATGAAACGTGTATTGAGTTCGGTGTAGAGTTTGGATATTCTGTCGTTATATTCTCAAATTATTTTAAGGAAGTGATCGGGATCGATACCTTTGAGGGAGATATACATACGGACCACCGCGGTAACCATTTCGAAAATACTAAAACCTCGCTTGCAAAATTTGAAAATATCAGGCTGGTAAAATCAACCTTCCAGGATTGGATAAAGGAAGATGACAGGATGTATGATTTTGCACATGTGGATATAGTGCATACATACGAGGATACGTTTGAATGTGGTTTATGGGCAGTAAAACATACAAAATGTGCTATATTTCACGATACGGAGAGCTTTATGGAAGTACGAAAAGCAGTAATTGATATTGCACGTCATACTGGTAAACAGCTTTACAATTATCCCTTTCAAAATGGACTTGGAATCATCGTTGAATAATGAATCGGGTTAAAATCATTCTGGTGGATTGGATTGGTTATCCGCTGCAACGTCGACGTCGTATGGGCCGGAATAAACATATATGTGGGTTAGGACCGTTACTGAAGAATCTGCAAACGTATGAACCTGGAATTGGATATGACCTAATGTTGATCATAAACAGTGTTTTGCAAGAGAGTAAGCCGATATTCCGCCAGTTTCCTGCATTAATAAAACGACGGCAACGGCAAATTAAGCGTCGAAAAGCACGTTATTTAAAATTAAAACAGCAATACCAAATAATTTCAACATTGATATTTCGTGAATCCAACCTGGGAAAAGATATCGGAGCATACGATTTCGGATTTAATGAACTAAAGAAAGAAGGGTATACAGGCGATGTGGTAATGATGAATACAAATATCCGCGGCCCATCTGAAAATGACTGGCTCATCAACTACTATAAGTTATTCCGGAAGCATCAAAATACAGGATTGTGCGGTGTTTCACTGAATTCCCACGATACCACGCAAACTCCACCGGTTTTTGATCCACACGTTCAATCGTTTTTTATTTATAGTACAATGGAAGTGCTAAAAAAGGCTTTTCCCAATATTCTGCCCGGAGCCGATTTTGATGTGGAAAAGGACAAGTTAATTCAAACAGGTGAAATTGGGATCAGCCGGACCATTCTGGATATGGGATACGGCATAGTTGCCAGCATGTTTCCTGAATTTCACTATAAAAAGGAACAGGAATGGTCCCTGCAGGAAGGTGATTTGAGGCAGCTTAAGCAGTTTGATAAACGGGCAAATAAACTATAGTCGAATGTAGAATTAGTTGAAGTAATACCTAATTGACAGGGTACATCCCGGAGTATAAACGAATGTATATGAAGGCAAGATTATTTTACAGATATTACGTAGGGTCGCTGCTGTAGTAACTATACTTAAGGTTTATTTTGGTAAACGTATTTATGGTCATCTATATATTGAGTAATAATTAAGGATCAGTGTGCTTCCAGTAGTTCAAACAATTCATCCAGATCTGGCGACAGAATAATTTCCGTTCGCCGGTTTTTTTGTTTGCCATCGGCAGTAGCATTAGAGGTCACAGGCTGGTATTCGCTACGACCGGCAGCCGTAATTCGTCCGGGGTTTACTCCGGCCCTGGTTAGTATCCTTGTGATAGAAGTAGCCCTTAACACACTCAGGTCCCAGTTGTCTTTAATGGTTTTTGATGAAATGGGTACGTTGTCGGTATGGCCTTCGATCAGAATATTTATATCAGGTGAAGTTTTGAGGGCTTCCGAAAGCTGAATCAATGCTCTTTCTCCTTTAGGGTCCACTTTGTAACTGCCCGATTTGAACAATAGTTGCTCAGCCAGAGATACATACACCTTACCGTTTTTAATTTCAACAGAAAGTTCATTTCCTGAAAAACCCAGGAGGGCTTCTTTTACAGCAACCATTAACATCTGGACAGCCTTATCTTTTTCCGCAATGATCCTTTCCAATTCCGAAACTTTTTTTTCCCGTTCAACAAGATCGGTCAATAGGGCTTCATTTTCTTTCTTTTTGGCATCAAGCCCCTCCTGCAACTCCAGAAGTCTCTCCTGCTGTTCGGCAATGTCTCGGTTCAGTTTTCCGCTGTTTGTTAGCAAATTGTTATAGTAGGTTTCCAGTTGGCTATGTTCTTCCTGAAGTGCTGTAAGGTCGGCTTCAAGCTTACTGATTTTATGACTTTTTTCAGCAGTTTCCTCATCGAGTTGGCTTACCCGCTCCTCAAGACGTTCAAGTTTTACATTTGTGGCATCAAGTTTATCTGAAACTTCATAATAGTCTGCTTCAATTTTTACCCTTTCGGCCAGTAAGTCATCAAATTTTTTCTGTGCTACACAACCTGAAAAGAGTATTACATATACAATAGTGTACAATTTAATCAGTCGGTTCATAAAATCATGTGAATTATCTCAGTGCAAAAGTTAAAATTACAATTCTAAGATCAAACCCGCTTTATAAATAGCTTCCCTATGGGTTTTTTTTTATCTTTCTTCGCTTAGAATAAATTTTAATATAAAAGTTATGGTAAAATATACAGACGGTATGCTTAAAGAGGATGCATTGAAGGATAAAACCATATTGATTACCGGGGGTGGAACCGGGTTAGGGAAATCTATGGGAAAATATTTTCTTCAGCTGGGAGCAAATCTGATCATTTCGAGCAGGAAAGAGGAAGTGCTCGAGAGAACGGCAGAAGAGTTACGGAGTGAAACCGGTGGGGAAGTGTTGCCTGTTGTATGTGATGTAAGGATTTTCGACCAGGTGTCATCGGTGATTTCAAGTGCTGAAAATGCATTTGGTACACTAAATGTAGTGATTAATAATGCGGCAGGCAATTTTATAAGCCCTACCGAGCGGCTTTCGAGCCGTGCTTTCGATACCATTGTGGATATCGTTTTAAAGGGCACATACAACACCACACTTGCTGCAGGAAAAAACTGGATAGGTAAAAAACAAAAAGGTGTTTTTTTGAACATTGTAACGACTTATGCCTGGACAGGTTCAGGATATGTTGTGCCTTCGGCCTGTGCTAAAGCTGGTGTGCTTGCACTAACTCGCTCACTG